>NZ_JBKORF010000008.1:0-67519 GCF_047314685.1 Shewanella sp. BJSY2023SW001 | reverse complement strand
AGCCGAGACAGGGAGGTCGAGGCTCGAAGGTCGAGCAGGGCGAATGTTGCTAGGCAACAAGCTTATGAGCGCGAGCCAAGGAAGGCGAGCTGGCCGTTATGCATGGATGTATTTGGCGAGTTCTGAGTGTAGCCAATTTGCTTTATAAGCCAGCGGGGATTTCGGCTACGTCGGGGTGTCCTTGGGGATGCAAGGGGCTTTGGACAAGCAAAGCCCCTTGTCCGGTGTGGTTTGGCGAGTGTCGCGCAGCGACTGGCTGCGAGCGAGAGCCAGGGATGGCGAACTGGCCGTTGTGCATGGAGGCATTTACACCACGACTTTAAGCCGCTGGCACAGCGGCTATCATAGCTTCCAGCTAAAAGTTCCTAAGTTAGTATTGGCCGTGCTTCCAGCCACGATGTAGTCAATCACCTGCGGTGCGCTTTTCGCACAGGCGATCCTGTGACTCGCTGCGAGTACATCTCTTATCTCCATGGATTGAGTGTATGCCGACATTTGTCTGGAACAAATGCGGTGGTAGCCTCGACGAAAACGTCCCTGTTTTCGACGGTCACAGTTCCGCCTGTGCCTGAAAATGAGGCGTATGTCCGCAGGCATATAGGTAACTTCAAACAAGTTAGCTCTCACAGAATTGCTCCAATCCCTCCTCGGTGTCGCCGACAGCCGTTGGCGCAAATAACGTGGCTGAGGGCGAATGCTCGCCGGTGGCGAGCGTGCTTATGAACGCAAGCTATGAACAGATTGGAATGCTTAAGCCCCACGACTTTCGCCACAGGCACAACAACTATCATAGCTTTGGCTGAAAGCCATTCCCAACGCGTAAAAAAGCACAAAGCAGCGGCGATTGCCGCACTCTGACAGGAATTTTCCACTGACTTGGCTTACATAAAAAGCCATCAAAACATAAACAAGCCCCATTCGGGGCCAAGTTCAGGCTGAATCCAGCGACAAATCAACTGATGAGATCGAAGTGACTCTGATAGGTCTGGGCCCAACGCAACAATTCGACTCGATTACGAGATTGTGTCTTGCGGAAAATCGATGAGATATGCGCCTTGACCGTATGCTCACTGATACACAGACGCTGGGCTATCTCTTTATTCCTGGCACCACTGGAAACCAGCTGAATAATGGTACGTTCACGCCGGGTCAACATCTGCAGCATGGAAACCGTATCGGCCGACATCTCATTGCCAGTGTCCAGAGTTTTGACCAACTTACGGAACATCTTACTGATAAGGGTTCTGTCGTACCAGAGCTCATCGGCCACCATCTTGCGTAGACCAGTGAGCATAAGATCGATACGCTGATCTGAGTAGAGCACTCCGCGGATCCCCAGCAACATCGCTGATTCCTGATCCAGTGACCCTCTGCTGACTTGATAAAGGGCGACCGGAACATGAGAAACCAAACGACTGGCCAATAAAGGGATCCCCTTATTATCCAGCGCTGCCCCCTTCTGAGAGATTAGATAAAAAGTACTATCACTCTTCTGCGGTTCCAACTGCTCCGGGTGGCGTACTATACGAGTCTTAAGACCGATGGACTCGGCCAGTATGGCCAAATGACAAGGGGCGGCTATTTGATTTATAAAAACCAACTCATTGATACTACTCATTTTTACTCTTCTCCCTGAAAAGTCTTGCTTATATCCCTAAAGGGATAGCTTCCTTAATCACTTTAAGTGCGACTACACAAAAAGCATCAGACGATTCTGACCAGATAACGTCCGGTTTTCATCACCATAAAGTATTATTCTAACAATCTTTAACAGATTTTTCAGACGGAAGATTGTAAAGAGTGTATTCAAAACTCTTTGTTCCAACTGTCAATCTACGTTTAAATGCCGCAATTGACGGTCATGAAATGAGGATAAGAAGAACAAGGCAGCGATAGCACCGACAAGGGCCATCAGCATATCCGACTGGGTATCCCAAACGTAGCCTTGGGTGCCGAGAAAGGCCTCGGCGCCGGTTCCGGTGGCAACGGCGACCCACCATTCTATCAGTTCATAGAAAGCCGATAAGGCCAAGGCAAAACAACTGACTAGAAAGGCACACCAGGCACCCGGCTTCACTGCCCGATTACGCAGCAGTATCTCCCGAGCAATCATGGCCGGGATAAACCCTTGCGCCAAGTGACCCAGTTTATCGTAGTTATTGCGCTCAGAACCCATCCACTGTGCCAAGGTATCGAACAGTGGCACCTCGGCGTAGGTGTAGTGGGCACCGACAAAGAGGATCAGGCAGTGCACCAAAATCAGGCCATAAAGCAGTGGAGTCAACGGGAAACGCTTACGGGTAAAAAACAGTATCGGCAGCGCCAGCATACCCGGCAGCGCTTCCAGCCACCAAGTAAAATTATCTTTGGGGGCTATCGCCGACCAGATAAGTACCGCAAAATAAATGACCAGCCAGATAATTGTGTTTTTCAAGCCACTTTCCTTATGCCAGTGATTGTTCTCTATTAGGAAAAAATACTTTAGCCATCTAGCCCTCCACTTAATCTGAAAAAAGTGCTACTTTGGTTGGGCATGAGCGAAAATATCATAGCATACGTACATTAGTTAATAATCAAGAGGGTACCTATATCATGGCGAAACACTCGCTGGACAAGGATAAAATTAAAATCCTGTTGTTGGAAGGCGTCCACCAATCAGCCGTTGATGTGCTGGAAAGGGCTGGCTACACCAATATCGAGTATCATAAGGCATCACTTTCCGGCACTGAGCTGCAGCAGTCGATCAAAGATGCCCATTTCGTCGGAATCCGCTCCCGTACCCAACTAACCCAAGAAGTCTTGCAACAAGCTGAAAAGCTGGTTGCCATAGGATGTTTCTGTATCGGTACCAACCAGGTCGATCTCAAGGCTGCCGAGCAACTGGGTATTCCAGTATTCAACGCGCCCTTCTCCAATACCCGCAGCGTGGCCGAACTGGTACTCGGTGAAATCATCATGTTGCTGCGCGGGATCCCGCAGCGCAACGCCCTGGCCCATCGTGGTGGCTGGCTCAAGAGCGCCAATGGCAGCTTTGAAGCCCGCGGCAAAACCCTTGGGGTTATAGGTTATGGTCATATCGGCACCCAGCTTGGGATCCTTGCCGAAACTTTAGGGATGAAAGTGATCTTCTTCGATATCGAAGATAAGCTGCCGCTGGGTAACGCCCAACAAGTTCACTCCATGGAGCAACTGCTGTCTCAGGCCGATGTGGTCAGCCTGCATGTACCTGAAACACCACAGACCAAAGAGATGATTGCCCAGGCCGAACTGGCGATGATGCGCAAAGGGAGCATATTGATCAACGCTTCCCGCGGCACAGTGGTGGATATCGACGCCCTGGCCGTCGCCCTCAAGGAGCAGCAGTTGGCTGGTGCTGCCATCGACGTGTTTCCGGCTGAGCCCAAGTCCAACACAGATGAATTCCAAAGCCCGCTGCGCGGTCTGGACAATGTGCTGCTGACCCCTCACATAGGTGGCAGCACAGAAGAAGCTCAGGAAAACATAGGTATTGAAGTTGCCGGCAAGCTGGCCAAATACTCAGACAACGGCTCTACCCTGTCGGCAGTCAACTTCCCGGAAGTATCGCTGCCGCAGCATAAAGATGCCTCTCGCCTGCTGCATATTCACCATAACCGTCCAGGTATTCTGATCAAGATTAACCAGGCGTTTTCAGAAAAAGGCATCAACATTTCAGCCCAGTACCTGCAAACCACGCCGACCATAGGTTATGTGGTAATGGAAGTGGATACCACTCAGGCAGAAGAAGCACTAACAGAACTCAAGTCTATCGAAGGCACTATCCGTACTCGTTTGCTGTTCTGATTTTCACAGGGCGCCTTATTACCCTTGGCGCCCTGTTTATTTCTGTCAAATCCGCTACAATCGCAGATCTCTTAATGCCTTCAATCTCAGGATCTTGTTATGAGCATTTGCGTTTCTCAGCCCGATTGGCCTCTGGATGCCGGCATTCCGGATCTGCTTATTTCCCGCCTCTCTCACTTGGGTCTGCTTGCCGTTACCGGTGAACAGGGCCGCAGCTTTATCCACGGTCAGGTCACCACAGATATCAGCTCTCTCACGACAGAGCAGTGGCGCTGGGGCGCTCACTGCGACCCCAAAGGCAAGATGCTTTCAAGCTTCAGAACCTTTACTCTGGGTGACGCCCTGATATTGATGATGCCAAAAGATACCCTGGCAGCCGACTTGCCGCAATTGAAGAAGTATGCGGTATTCAGTAAGGCCGAACTGGTCGATGTCAGCGACGATTACAGCCTCTTGGGTGTTGCCGGTGCCAAGGCGAGCACTTGGCTGACAGAGCAGCTTCCGGGCTTCAACACCGAGCAACAAGTCAGCGCTGTCGATGGCGGCGCAGTGCTGCAGGACGGCGAGCGCTTTATTCTGGTACTGCCCAAAGCCCAGGCCGATGCCATCTGCCAGCAGCCTCCAGTCGATGCCAGTGCCTGGCAAGAGCTGGAAATCCTTGCCGCCTACCCTAACCTGCCGGCAGCACACATGGGCCAATTTGTACCGCAAATGTGCAACCTGCAAGCCATCAACGGCATCAGCTTCACCAAGGGTTGCTACATGGGCCAGGAAACCGTGGCCAGAATGAAGTATCGCGGCGGCAACAAGCGAGCCCTCTATATTCTCAAGGGCAAAGCCACTGTCGATGTCACCCCGGAAACCACGCTGGAGATGGCGCTGGAAGGAGGTTTTCGTAAGGGTGGCAGCATTATTGAAGCCGTACAACGAAATGGCGAGTTACTGCTGACCGCAGTACTGGCCAATGACACAGAAGTCGGTGCCAAATTCCGTATCGCCGATGATGAAAACAGCGAACTGACGGTAATGCCTCTACCCTACTCTCTGGAAGAGCAGGAGTAACAATAAATCACCCAATAAAGGCGCCGTCGGCGCCTTTATTTTTATCCGCAGTTTGTCGCTATTCGGCGTCGGACTCGGTTTCCATATGAGTGTCACGCACTTCAATCACCTGGGGCAATATCTGTTTGAAGTGCTCCACCAGTTCAGGGTCAAAGTGTTTCCCTGCCTCAGACTCCAGTAACGCCATGGTATCTTCTATGCTCCAGGCCTTCTTGTAAGGTCGAATCGAAGTCAGGGCATCAAAGACATCGGCAATGGCGACGATTCGCCCCTCAATGGGAATATCTTCGCCTTTTAAACCTTTGGGATAACCTGAGCCGTCCCACTTTTCGTGGTGGGTCAATGCTATCCTCCGGGACATCTGCAACAGAGGATCCGGGTGTTCACCAATAATCTCGGCGCCAATTTCGGCGTGTTGTTGCATGATTCTCCACTCTTCGGCATCCAGCTTGGCCGGCTTTTTCAGCACGGCGTCCGGCGTACCTATCTTGCCGATATCATGCATGGGCGCCGCATTATAGAGTAGTTCACAGAAGTGTTCCGGCAACTGGGCTTGCTGCGCCAGTAGCTTGGCGTAGTGGCTCATGCGAATAACGTGTAAGCCGGTTTCGTTATCCTTGTATTCGGCAGCGCGGCCCAGACGACGAATGATCTCGAAACGGGTCTGTTCCAGCTCGTGAGTGCGTTCACGCACCTGTTGTTCCAGCAAGCGCTGCTGATCATAGAGGGCCAGGTGGTTCCGCACCCGCGCCTTAACTATCGGGGCACTGACAGGCTTGGTGATGTAGTCGACAGCGCCCAAATCAAAGCCCTGGGTCTCATCGGCCACTTCAGAGAGAGCAGTGACAAAGATCACCGGAATATGGCAAGTCATAGGCTCTTGCTTGAGACGCTTACAGACTTCATAGCCATTCATACCCGGCATCATCACATCCAGGAGGATCAGATCCGGAGGGCTCTTCTGCGCCAACGCCAGCGCTCTTGGGCCATCTATCGCCACCTTGAGCTTATAGTCATCGCCGAGGATCCCGAGCAGAATATCAATATTCTCCGGTGTATCATCCACCACCAACACAGTGGCTTTTTCCATCCCAATCTCCCTCTTGCTCCAGACACCGATTTGCATCTCGGCACAGCAGGTTCCGCCGTAGCCCGTAATTACCCGTTGAGTATAGTCAGGCTTATTCCGCCTCGTTCAGCTCTTGCTGTAATTCGCGAATAAGGTCGGCAGCATCATCAAATTGATAGCTGCCGACCATGCTGCTGACAGGTTTCAAGCGCTGCCACAAAGGTTTACTCACCCGGCGGCTCAATGCTTCCAGTTGAACGACGGCATCGGCATCGGCATCTTCCAGACTGCTTTGCAGTTGCTGCAAAGCGGTTTTAAGCGTCTCGACATCCATCTCCTCGGCCGCATCGGCTTGCGTCTGAAGAGCGCTTTGTGGCTTATCACCCATCCAATCTGCAATGGCGTCGACAATGACGGCGACCCGCTTTTCCACTGCCTGCAACTCTTGCTCACATTCTTCAGCGGCCGCCAACTTAGCTTCCAATTGCCGAGCCTCTTCCACCAAAGCCTCAGAGCAAAGATTGCCCGCCAGTCCCTTCAAAGTATGCGCCGCCCTAACCGCTTCTTCCTGCTGCTGTTCCTTGAGCGCTTTGCGGATCCGTTTGCCGACATTGCCCTGACTAGCGAGGAAACGCTCGAGGATGCGTCGATAGAGGCGTTCTGAATGCTGCACCAGCTGCAAGCCCCGGTCGATATCCAAGCTCTCTTGTTCCGGCCAGCTCACCAGATCATCAGGAGCATCACCATCGGCCATCCCAGTGTTATTATTCCCTGCAGCAGGGGCTTGCCCCCCTCCCAGATACTGCAACAACACCTGATACAAGAGGCTGACTTCTATCGGCTTGGCAATGTGATCATTCATGCCGGCCATCAGGCACATCTCCTTGTCACCGGCCATGGCGTTGGCCGTCATGGCGACCACTGGCAACTGCTCAAGCCCTGGCATCTTACGCAGCGCTTCTGTGGCCTGATAGCCGTCCATCACAGGCATTTGACAGTCCATCAGCACAAGATCAAACTGCTGCTGCGCCAACTTCTCCAGCGCTATCTGGCCGTTTTCTGCGATAGACAGGTCTATGCCTACCTGCTCGAGAAACTCGGTCGCCACCTCCTGATTCATCTCGTTGTCTTCCACCAGCAGCACTCGTTTGCCGGCAAGAGCCGCCAATTGCAGCGATTCAAGATCCAGTACCTTGCGCCTGACGGGAATATGGCCCTGACGTCCAAGCGCCAACATAATGCCGTCCAGCAGCCTGGAGGCACTGACCGGCTTGGTGATATAGCCGTTGATCCCGAGTTGCTCCAACTGTTCGATAAAGTCATTGTTGGCGTGGGCCGATACCATGAGGATCAGTGGCGGCTCCTTTAGCTGCAATATTTGCCGGGCGGTTTCCATGCCGTCCAGCTCAGGCATCTTCCAATCGATCAGGGCCATCTTGTAGGACTTGCGCTTCACCTTCTCCAGCGCCTCCATGCCGCTGCGGGCACAGTCGACGGCAAAGCCCATACTCTCGAGCGTAGTACGCAATATATCTCTGGCGGTGCCGTTGTCATCAACCACCAGAATCGGCATACCTTCCAGTTCCTGCTCTACATTGAGCTTGTCGTTTTCCGCAACCTTGAGTCGCACGGTAAAGAAGAAACAACTGCCGTTACCAAACTGGCTTTCAACGCCGATTTCACCGCCCATCAGTTCCACCAGCTGTTTGGAGATCGCCAGCCCAAGCCCGGTACCACCGTATTTACGTGTGGTTGAAGTGTCCGCCTGGCTGAAAGACTTGAATAATCTGGCCTGCTGCTCGGCCGTCAGACCTATGCCACTGTCACGCACTGCGAATCTCAGAAGCACCTCATTCTGCTCTCGGCTAAGCTCAGTTATCGACAGCATCACTTCACCGCGCTCGGTGAATTTAATGGCGTTGTTCATCAGGTTAATCAACACCTGACTGAGGCGTAGCGGATCCCCTTCCAGATAGCTGGGCACACTGGGGGCCACGGCAAACAACAGCTCCAATTGTTTGTCGGCGGCACGCTCCGAGAACATATCCCCGAGATCTTCCAGAATATTGTCGAGCTGGAACGGCACCACTTCGATATCCAGTTTGCCGGCCTCAATCTTGGAAAAGTCGAGAATGTCATTGATGATCCCCAGCAGGGATTGCGAAGCCCGTTCAATTTTTTCCACATAGTTACGCTGCTTGTTATCCAGCTTGGTCTGCAGACACAGTTGTGACATACCGATAATGGCATTCATCGGGGTGCGTATCTCGTGGGACATATTGGCAAGAAAGTCACTCTTGGCCTTGTTGGCAGCATCGGCTTCATCCTTGGCCGTCATCAGCTCATTGGACAAGAGTTTCAAGCGGGTGATGTTGGCAATGCTCATAACCACTGAGCGTTCACGATCACCTTCTTCCTCAATTTCA
Source organism: Shewanella sp. BJSY2023SW001 (assembly GCF_047314685.1). NCBI lineage: Bacteria > Pseudomonadati > Pseudomonadota > Gammaproteobacteria > Alteromonadales > Shewanellaceae > Shewanella > Shewanella sp. BJSY2023SW001. Next base: position 59,140 of record NZ_JBKORF010000008.1, on the reverse strand, counting down.
GAAGCGTTGACGGCCATCCACATCGGCTCGCCAGAAGCACTGAGCAGGCGCCACTCGCCGCTGACACTGTGATCGTCACTCTGTTGCAAGCGCTCGTACAACTCGTTGGCTTTGCTTCTGTCTTCCGGCACCATCAGATCGGCAAACGAGCGACGTTTCAGCTGTTCGGCACTCATGCCCATATCAGTGCAGAATTGACCATTACAATCCATTATGGTGCCGCGATCATCCAGGTTGACTATGCCTATGCCTGCGTTATCAAACAGGGCCCGGAAGTGTGCCTCACTCTGGGCCAGTTCGGTTTCCATCTTTTTACGGCCGCTGATATCGGTCAGATAACCGTTCCAGAGCATGCCATCCTGCTGTTTGCTGCCTTTGGCACCGGCCTCGAGCCAACGCACCTCGCCGGAAGGGTGACGGTAGCGAAACTCTTTGATCCACTGCAGCCCCCCCTCACCGGAAAGCAGCCGAATAATGCTGCCCCTGTCTTCGGCAACAATCCGCTCGGCCACCAGATCAAAGTCGGCCATTACCTCATTCTTGTGGTGGCCCAGAGTGGCAATGGCTGCACTGGAAAGGAAGGTGAATCTGCGTTGCTGCGGGCTTTGCCAAAATAGTTGATACACAGTACTGGGCACAGACTCTGTGATGGTTTCCAGTTGCTCCCGCGACTGCTCCATCTTTTCCTGAGCCAGCTTGCTGTCGGTAATGTCGTTGAGGCTGCCATCGAACCACAGTGGATTGCCGTCTTCGTCGTAACTGGCCTTACCCTTTTCATGGATCCAACGCACGCTGCCATCCCGGTGGCGAATACGATACTCAACATCGAAGGCTTGCTGCTCGGCCAGAGCCGAATTTATGGTGTCAATACACAGTTGCTTGTCTTCATCAATAACCAGGGAGCCATAACTGCGCTTCTTGCTGTCGATAAAGTGCCAGGCCGGATAACCGCTTATCTCAGTGATATTGTCGCTGACATACTCCATGGTCCAATGTTCATCGACCCGGGTACGATAAACAGCGCCGGGGATGTTGGATACCAGACCGCGAAAACGGCTTTCGCTCTCGCGAATTTTACGCTCTACTGCCAGTTGCTCGGTCAGATCCCGAATCGATGCCGCCACCTGGTGTTTACCCTTCTGATCGGCCGGTAACAGGCTCAAACCTATCTGCACCGGAAACTGGGAGCCATCACACTTGAGCGCCTGCAGCGCCTTGCCCTTGGCCATCATGCGATCCTTACCGTCAGTCACAAAGGTATGACGCTTGGCCGCATGCTGCAAACGATCGACTTCCGGCAACAATTGATCTATGTTGAGTTTGAGCATCTCTTCAGCGTTATAACCGAATAGCTCCTGACAGCGGCTGTTGGAGAACACCAGCATGCCATTTTCATCGACAATCAGCATCGCCTCCGGCGCCGCTTCCAGCACTGCGTTGGACCAGGCCGCGGCGGAAAACTGCTCGGTAACATCGTTGAACAACATCTCCACCGAAATCAGCTTACCTTCATCATCGAGCAAGGGCTGCATAAACAGATCCAAACGTCTCAAGCCACCTTCGGCGTCGGCCAACTCCACCTGATGTGGCGGTACGGACTCACCGGCCAGCGCCTGTTCCATATACTGCCAGTTGGCTTCATTGATACTGTTGCTGGAAAACAGCCGCTGATACTTGCGCCTGAGCACCTCAGGGGAGATGCCCAATACCTTCTCCACACCGTCGCTGGCCTGCACTATGGCGCCGTAAGGATCCATAGAGCAGTAAAAGGACTTATCACTCATGCCATCGATAAGCTTGGCAAACCTGTTGCCACGGGAGTCGAGCAGTGCTTGTTCCCTCTCTTCGAGAATTTCAGCCATCTCATTGAATTTATTACTGAGAGTAGCAATCTCCCGCACCACGCCTTCAGGCTTTTGCAAGCGTTTTATCAACCCCTTGCTGAAGTCCACTATCCCGGTTTCCAACAGCTCCAGGGGCTGGGTGAGACGCTTGGCACTCCAGTAACTGGTCACCAGCAGCAATATAGCCAATAACAACAGATTGATTGTTAACGAGCTGAAATCCTGCAGGAAAGAACGCAGCAACTGTTTTTGTGGGGTAATCACCAATACCCGCCATTCCAATGGTGCCACTCTGGCAACACTGGCAAGGTACTGCACGCCATTGAGGTCACTCAGAGCCACTTCAGGGGTGTCGGCGGCGTAGATATGTTGCGCCGCTTCCTTTCCTGCAGCGGTATTGGCGAGCCAATCTTCCAATTTGGCATTGCGGCTAAGGTTATTGTCCGGGTGATAAATGAGCCGCCCCTGGTTATCCAACACCAACAGCTTTTTGGGATCGATTCCCAAGCGAATCGGTAAGCTGGAAAGCGCCAGATCTGTGGTTATGACTCCCAAAGGTGCCGCTTCACTGCCGAAAGGCTGTGAGAAGGTGATCATCAAAGCATTGCCGGCACCCTCGTCGAAATAAGGAGGAGACCAATAACCGTCAGGATGCTTAAGCGCCTCGGTCCACCATCCCCATTCGCCGCTGGTGTAATCATAGGCTTCCTGACCTATGTCCATAATCGCAATAGAAAGATCCTGGCGGAAAGCATAGGGCGCGAAGCGTTTTTGCCCGGGCAGAAATCCGGGCTGAAAGGCGATGGCGCTGCCGTAAAAGTTGGGGTTGCGCTGCAATCTGTCTTTAAGCAGTTGATAAAGATTGTCAGCTTGCTGCAGACGCTCGAATGACTCAAGATGCCCAATGCTGTAGGCCAGAGTTTGGGTATTGCGCTGCGCCAGAGACAATTCAAACTCAAGCCGCTTGGCAGCAAAGTCGGCCTTTTCAGCCAGATCGGTAAAGAAGGCCTTTTCTTCATCCTGATAGTTATACCAGCCGGTAACCCCCGAAATCACAGTCATGATAGTGATTAAGGGAATGGCTATCTGCAACAGAATACGGCTGCGAAAAGTTCTGAGTGTCGCGGTATCCGGCATAAATCTGCCTCTCTGACGATTTCCTTGCGACTCTGCAACAGCAAAGTCCTATTGTCAGGCACCCCCCTCTTGGGCATTCAATGCCGAAGTACATCAGGCGACTGAAGTCAACCAACTGATTAAAGGTCAAAAATTAACCTTGTCATTTAAGCATTAGCCATAATGTTACACAAGTAACTCGGCGCGAATTTACATAAAATTCATCCATCGGCGAGCGCCGGATAATACACTGCCGGCTAACAGCAAACTAAACTCACGGCGTGAAATAGACTCTTGCTGACATGGCGCATAACACTGAGCTATCAGCCCCTTTCCGCCAGATAGCCCAGCAATATATAAGCAACAGCTACCGAATAGCAGCCGCTAACTAGTGATAACCTTAAACCGCCTGCCACATTAGCCAGAATAAGGCGGTTTGAAGACTGGTTGCTGGCCTTGATTGCTTCGCTCAAGACTCAGGCATCGGCCTGAGGCAAAACCTCATCACTGCAGCCGCGCAGACGCTGAAAATAACTGCGGGTTTCTGCCAGCACCAGGTGGCGCAGACCTATGATGGCTATCAGATTGGGTATCGCCATCAAGCCGTTGACTATGTCGGCGAGCAGCCAGATGAGATCCAGCGTGATAAAGGCGCCCGAAGCAATGAGCCCAAGGAAAACCCAACGATAGAGCGGGATCCAGCGGCCCTTGGTGAGATAGCTCCAGCAGCGATCGCCATAATAGTTCCAGCCAAGAATGGTGGTAAAGGCAAAACACACCAGTGCTACGGTTACCAAATACTGGCCAATCAGCGGTGTGGTAGCACTGGAGAAAGCGGCGCTGGTCATACCGGCCCCGGCGCTATCGCCATTCCAAACGCCGGTAATAATAAGTACCAAACCCGTCATGGTGCAGATAATAATGGTATCGAAGAAGGTGCCCGTCATGCTCACCAGCCCCTGCTCAACCGGTTCCTTGGTCTTGGCGGCTGCCGCCGCTATCGGGGCACTGCCCAAACCCGACTCGTTGGAGAACACTCCGCGAGCTATCCCGGTTTGAATCGCCAGGGCAATACCGGCCCCCAAAAAGCCACCGGTCGCCGCCACTGGATTGAAGGCGGAATGCAACACCAGCGCAATAGCATCCGGAATCGCCTCACTGGCGCTCAGCAGCACCCAAAGACAGGCAACCACATAGCCTATAGCCATAGTGGGCACCAACTTTTGTGCCACAGCCGCAATCCGTTTAACTCCCCCTAAGGTCACAGCAGCCACCAGCAAGGTCAGTACCACGGCCGTGATCCAGGCTGGCACATCAAAGGCAATGGTCATGGCTTCGGAAATCGCGTTGACCTGGGCAAAAGTCCCTATACCGAAAAAAGCGACACCGACACCGAAAACCGCAAACAGCTTGGCCAACCAACCGAGCCCCAGGCCTTTTTCTATGTAGTACATGGGGCCACCGGCAATATTACCGTGGCGATCTGTGGTGCGAAACTTAAGCGCCAATAGACACTCGGCGTACTTGGTGGCCATGCCAAACAAGGCAGCAACCCACATCCAGAACAGAGCTCCGGGGCCACCGAGTTTGATGGCAGTAGCCACCCCGACAATATTACCCGTGCCTATGGTGGCAGACAGTGCGGTACAGAGGGCGGCAAAAGAGGAGAGCTCCCCCTTGCCATTGGCGGGTTTGAACAGCAATTGCAGCGCCAGCGGTAGACGCAACAGTTGAATGAATCCCAGCCTGAAGCTCAGATAAATACCGGTTCCCACCAGCAAGAGTAAGGTGGCAGGTCCCCAGACAATAGCGTTTATCTGGGTAAGAAGTGCATGAAAATCCATAGATTCCTCAGTTATTAAACATCTAAATTAATAAACGGAGGAGGAAAAGAAATGGCTGCGAAACCGCGGCAGCAAAGGCCAAAAGCGAAAGATCACCAGAGGCAAGGCGGTGCAATCATCCTCTCCTCTGTCCTTTTGCCTGAGCGTTTCGCGCTGGCCTAAGCCGGCACTTTCGCCTTCGGCGCCGGGGCATGCCCGGTCTCTCCAGAGGCTCGTCCAGTAACAGTCCACGCCGTCAATGCTGACCGGCACCTGAAAGAGTACCTCCAACCGGGTTAACCGGTGGAAATTGCCTCGTCGGTGTGGGGGCGATTCCCCACTCTCCTGCTACCTTCATCCGAACGGATTGCCACGTTATTCGTGGCAGGTGACACAGTTTGCGCCTAAATGGCCTCCGGCTCAAGGGGCAAAGCCCCCTAATCCTGTTTGCTGCAAAAAATTTGACCTCGACCTACACCCCGAGCGACCGAACCCGGTTCGGTTTACGCAGTAACAACAGCTGAAAGTCGAGTTCACCGATTAAAAAAACTTGTTATGCTGTAGCAGATTACTGCGATTCACAGGAGTTCAAATGCAGAGCCAGGTGTTGCTGGAAGGGGTAAGCAAAGGATTTTTGGACGGCGATCGCCCCCACAGGGTGCTGGAAAATCTCAGCCTGGAGATCAAACCCGGTGAGACGGTGGCATTGACCGGCCCCAGCGGCAGCGGCAAGAGTACACTGCTGAATCTGATAGCCGGTTTTGAGCACCCGGACAAAGGCCGCATTCTGCTGGCAGGTCAAGACAGCAGCCGCTGGCAGGACAAACAGTGGAGCGCCTTTCGCCGCCGCCATCTGGGGGTGGTGTTCCAGCAATTCAACCTACTGACGCCGCTCAATGTTCGCGACAATATTCTCTTTCCCCTGTCGCTGCTCGGTGAAGGCTGGCAAACCTGGTGCGATCACCTGGTGCAGGCACTGGGGCTGACGCCACTGTTGAACCGGGAAGTCGAAAGTCTCAGCGGTGGTCAACAGCAGAGAGTCGCCATTGCCCGCGCCTTGGCCCATAAGCCTGAACTGCTGCTGGCCGATGAGCCGACGGGCAACCTGGATGCCGCCGCCGGTGATGAGGTGATGCAGCTTTTGTGCTCTCTCGCCGCCGATGCCGGCAGTGCCATTCTTATGGTCACCCACAGCGAAACGGCCGCCGCCTATATGCAGCGCCGCTGGTACCTGCAGCAAGGGCGCATTCATGAATGACACAGGGGCGCTGACCACAATCAAGTTGGCCTGGCAGGCCCTGAAAGTCACCCTGGCCCACTATCGCAAGGCACCACTGCAAGCCGGCGCCATACTGCTGGGAGTGGTGTTGGCGGTGACTCTGTTGATTGGCGTCAAGGCCACCAATGACAACGCCATCAACAGCTACCGTGAGGCGGGCGAAGCCCTGGGACAACAAGCCAGTTTGTTTATCACCCCCAAGGCCCGCGGGGCCAGCCTCGATGAAGCGCTCTATTTCCAGCTGCGCCAAAGCGGTATCCAGGCGCTGCCGGTGATCAGCGGCGTCCTTGACGACGCTCAGGGTCGCCAGTGGCAAGTGGAAGGCAGCGATATCATTGCCGCCCTCGGCACCTTCGAGCAAAGGGGCAATGGCCGCAACCATCTGCCCTTGAATAGACTGCTCGCCGGAGAGCCCATCATTGTCATGAGTGACAGCCTGCATCAAGGACTCAAGGCGCCGCCAACCCTGTCCCTCGGTGGGCGCACGCTCGAAGTGCTGGCGCTCGCCGACTCAGAGCAGCTCGGTAACCGCCTCTATCTGGATATCTCGCTGGCCCAGCAACTATTAAAGCGCGAGGGCACCCTTAGCTATATCGCCCTCTTTGGCGAGCCGCAAAGGCTCAAAGAGCGACTCAAGCAAAGCGGACTGCCGCTGGATAAGCTGAATATCAGCGAGCAGGACAAGGGCGCCGCCCTGACCGCGCTCACCCGCAGCTTTCATTTGAACCTCAACGCCATGGGGATGTTGGCCTTCGTGGTGGGGCTGTTTATCGCCTACAACGGCGTACGCTACAGCCTGATGAAACGCCGCCGTTTGTTGCTCTTGTTGCTCAAGCAGGGCCTGGGACGGCGCGCCCTGATGCTGGCGCTACTGCTGGAGTTGTTGTTGCTGGTGTTCATTGGCTCGGCCAGCGGCTTTATTCTGGCGCTGCAGCTCAGCCAGTGGCTGCAGCCTATGGTGGCGCTGACCTTGGAGCAGCTCTATGGCGCGACTCTGCTGCCGGGGAACTGGCGCTGGCAATGGCTGGCCGAAGGCGCCGGTCTGACACTTATCGCCGCACTGCTGGCCTGCGTGCCCCTGTATCTTGAGCTGTGTCATCAGAGCCTGGCACAAAATACCCAGAGCCAATGGCATGCCCACAGACACAGAAGCATGCACAAACGCCTGTTTCTCATCGGGGTTGCGCTGCTTGCCCTGACGGCGCTGCTTTACCCCTTGAGCCAAACCCACCAACACAGCCTGGGCTTGATGGGGCTCTTGACCCTGGCTATCCCGCTGCTGTTGCCGCAACTGTTGCAGTCTTTACTCGGGCTATTGGCGCGGCTGTTTCCGTCCGGGCTCAGCAAGTACGCCATCGCCGATACCCGAGAGCTGGTGGCACCGCTGGCGCTGGCCATGATGGCGCTGCTGCTGGCCCTGTGTGCCAATATCGCCATGAATACCCTGGTAGGCAGCTTTGACAAGACCCTCAGAAGCTGGCTCGACACCCGCCTGCATGCCGAGCTTTATATCCGCCCGGGCGCCGGCAATATGGCGAATCTGGAGTATTTTCTTGAGCAGCAAGCCCCCGGACTGGCTCACTTCTACCAATGGCAGGCGTCCTTCTATGCCAAGGGGAGCGGCAATGCACTGGAGATAAACCTTATCAGCCGGGACGCCGACTCTATCGCGCGCACCACGGCGCTGAAGACCTCGGCCCAAGTTGCCTCCAAAGAACAGGTGCAAGGAGCCCAAAACCAGCAACAGCAAGCGCTGCTGACGGTGATCCAAGGCCAGGCTCTGGCTATCAGCGAGCCCTTGGCGCTGACCCTGGGGCTGGCGCCGGGCGACCAGCTCAGTCTCTGCCCGGATAAGGACTGCAAGACACCACTGACCCTGCCCATCAGCGCCATCTATTACGACTATGGCAATCCCAAGGGTGAGGTCCTGCTGGCGCAATCCCTCTGGCAACAGCTTAAGCTGCCAACTGAAGCCGTCAGCCTGGCTGTGAGTGGCATAGCAACAAGTGCAGAAAGGGCCAAGGGGGCAGGACTCACAAGCATTGCCGCCCTCGAGCGCACCCTCATTCAAGAGCTCGGACTCAGTCCGGTACAGGTCTACAGCCAGCAAAAAATTCGCGACGAGGCGATTCGGGTCTTCAACAAGACCTTCAGCATTACCCTGGTACTCAACACCCTGACCTTACTGGTGGCCGCCGTGGGGCTTTTCAGTGCCGTGCTGATGCTGACCCAATCCCGCCAGGCGAGCCTCGCCATGTTACGCTCGCTCGGGCTTACCCGTGGCCGGCTTTTGTCTATGTTGCTATTGCAGATGCTGCTGGTGGTGCTGCTCACCTGTCTGTTGGCCCTGCCCATGGGGGCGATTCTCGGATACCTGCTTATCCATAAGGTGACGCTGCAGGCCTTCGGCTGGACCATAGCCATGCAGTGGGACTGGCTGGCCTATGGCCGGGTGGTGCTTTTGTCGCTGCTGTGCTGCATCCTGGCGGTGATAGTTCCCCTCTATTGGCAGAGCCGCCGCTCTCTGGTCTCCAGTCTGCAACAGGAGGTGCTCTAATGCGATTGATTACAATGCGATGGCCTGTCGCCGCGCCCTTGTTAGCGGGACTACTGCTGGGCGGCGCTGCGCTGAATGGCTGCGATAAGGCTCATCAAGACCAGGCTCAGCAGCAAGACTCACGGGCCATGAGCCGGGTGATGGGTACAGCGAGCGAAGGCTATGCGAAAGTCGAGCCAGGTGCGGCGCTGCAATTTCCGGAAGATCACTTATCCCACCCCAGTTTTCGCCAGGAGTGGTGGTATCTGACCGCCAATCTGACCACGCAAAGCGGTGAGCCCCTCGGACTGCAATGGACTCAGTTTCGTATTGCCCTTTCCCCGGATGAACCTGAATCCAGCTCTCCCTGGGCGACGAATCAGCTTTATATGGCTCACAGCGCACTCAGTTTTCAAAACAGTCACCAAAGCGCCGAGCGCTGGGCCAGGGGCGCACTTGCCGCGCCCCAAGGCAAAGCAGCCCATCCCCAGGGAGCTCAAGCCGGAGCCGTGGGCTTGCCGCTCAGGGTCTGGCTCGATAACTGGCGCTGGCAAAGCCGGGCGGCAAGTGGCCCCAATAGCGGGCTGTTTCCCGCCAGTTTACAGGTCAGCGAAGAGGACTTTGCCTTCGAGCTGCAACTCGATAGCCAAGCCGAGCTGCAGCCTCAGGGAGACAAGGGTTTCAGCCGTAAAAATGCCGCCGGCACTGTGGCCTCTTACTACTACAGCCAGCCCTTTATTCGGGTCGAAGGCAGAGTGCGCCACAAAGACCAATGGCTGCAGGTATCCGGCAATGCCTGGCTCGATAGGGAGTGGAGCTCAGAATTTCTCAGTCGCGGCCAACAGGGCTGGGACTGGTTCGCCTTGCGGCTCGATGACGGCTCGGCCCTGATGCTGTTTCAGCTCAGAGAGCAGGAAAACAAAGCCTTTTTCAGCGGCAAGCGCATGTATCCCGACGGCAGTGGCCACCCGCTGGCGCTCGATGATATCAGCCTCAGCGTCAAGGACTGGCAACAAACGGCCAGCGGTCGCTACCCTGTAGCCTGGCAACTGGAGCTGCCGGGAGAGTCTCTGTCACTGACTCTGGAAGCCCTCAATCCCAATGCCGCCATGAACCTGTCTATCCCCTACTGGGAGGGGCCAATCACCATCAAGGGCACACAAACCGGCATGGGTTATATGGAGCTGACCGGCTATTGAATAACCCAGCTATCGGGCTAGGTTGTCGATGTATGAGTGTTCAATAACCGAGCCGCTAAGCATCTAGGGCAGATAACCTCCTGAAAGACAGTTTGAAAAATCGCTTATCGGCAATGGCATCCGTCCGTTTGCATAACCCTCTTTAGGTAGTAAACAAGAACTATTCTCAAAATGGCGTTGCATTAATATTGCAAGAGTCAAGCGGCTAATCTGTTTAAATTTCAAACTTGGATTCAGATCACATTGAAAATGTTGATCCGGATCGCCAATCGCTTTCATTACCTCTCAAGAGGTATACCCACATTTTTAATGAGGTCTAGACTTTGATTCAGTTCCGGTGACTCGGCCCATGCCGTGCCTGTCGCCCTTACCTGTCGAGGTGAGCCTCAATGAAGCAACAAACAGAGATGGAATACCATGTCACCAGTCTGGTGGTGCATGCCGCTCCGGGAACCCTAGAGGCGGTAACCACTGCCATCCAGGCCCTTGAAGGCGCCGAAGTCCATGCCAGCAGCCCAGAAGGCAAATTGGTAGTCACCCTCGAAGGCGAAAGCCAGGGCGAGATCCTGGATAACGTCGAAGCAATCAACTGTCTGCCCGGGATACTGTCCAGCAGTCTTATCTATCATCAGGTCGATTCTGAGCCTGTCAGTCAAACAAAAGAAATAAAGAGTGAGGAAACACCATGAGCATAAGCCGCCGCGAGTTTCTTAAAGCCAACGCCGCCGTTGCCGCCGCCACGGCCGTTGGAGTCACTCTGCCAGTGAAAGTCGTCGAAGCCGCTGAGCAGAAAGACAATATTAAATGGGACAAGGCCCCCTGCCGATTCTGCGGTGTCGGCTGCTCTGTGCTGGTAGGCACAAAAGAGGGCAAGGTCGTCGCCACCAAGGGCGATCCTGAGAGCCCGGTCAACAAGGGCCTGAACTGTATCAAGGGCTACTTCCTGTCGAAAATCATGTACGGTAAAGACCGTCTGACCACTCCACTGCTGCGGATGAAAGACGGCCAGTATGCCAAAGAGGGTGAGTTCACCCCGGTGACCTGGGACAAGGCCTTCGATGTGATGGCAGAAAAGTGGAAGCACTCGCTCAACACCAAGGGCCCGACTTCTGTGGGCATGTTCGGCTCAGGCCAGTGGACCATCTGGGAAGGCTACGCCGCCTCCAAGCTGCACAAGGCAGGTTTCCGTACCAACAATATCGACCCCAATGCCCGCCACTGTATGGCCTCGGCCGTGGTCGGCTTTATGCGTACCTTTGGTATCGATGAACCCATGGGTTGTTATGACGACCTGGAAGCCGCCGATCACTTTGTGCTCTGGGGCGCCAACATGGCCGAGATGCACCCCATCCTCTGGGCCCGCCTGTCGGATCGCCGTCTGAGCCACCCCGACGGTAAGGTGCATGTACTGTCTACCTTCGAGAACCGCTCGTTCGATTTGGCCGACAACCCGATAGTGTTCAAGCCTCAGTCCGACCTGGTTATCCTCAACTATATCGCCAACTACATCATCCAAAACGACGCGGTCAACAAGGACTTCGTCAACAAGCACACCAAGTTTGCTCTGGGTGTGGATGACATAGGTTATGGCCTGCGTCCGGATCATCCGCTGGAGAAAAAAGCCAAGAACCCAGGTAACGGCAAGTTCAGCGATATCAGCTTCGATGAGTACGCCAAGTTTGTCAGCCGCTACACTCTGGAATACGCCAGCGAGATGAGCGGCGTGGAAAAAGAGCGCCTGCTGGAGCTGGCCAAGGCCTATGCCGATCCCAAGGTCAAGGTAATGAGCCTGTGGACCATGGGTATCAACCAACACGTGCGTGGAGTTTGGGCCAACAACATGCTCTATAACCTGCACCTGTTGACCGGCAAGATTGCCACTCCGGGTAACAGCCCCTTCTCTCTCACAGGCCAACCCTCAGCCTGTGGTACCGCCCGTGAAGTCGGCACCTTTGCCCACCGTCTGCCCGCCGATATGGTGGTCAACAACGACAAACACCGCGCCATCACAGAAAAGGCCTGGCAGCTGCCTGAAGGCACTATTCCGCCCAAGCCCGGTTTCCACGCCGTGTTGCAGAGCCGGATGCTGAAAGACGGCAAGCTCAACTGCTACTGGACCATGTGTACCAACAATATGCAGGCCGGCCCCAATATCAACGATGAAATCTATCCCGGTTTCCGTAACCCGGAAAACTTTATCGTGGTGTCAGATCCATACCCAACAGTCACCGCCATGGCGGCCGACCTGATCCTGCCTACCGCCATGTGGGTCGAGAAAGAAGGTGCCTATGGTAACGCCGAGCGCCGCACCCATATGTGGCACCAGCAGGTGAAAGCCCCTGAAGGTGCCAAGTCGGATCTGTGGCAGCTGATGGAGTTCGCCAAGCGCTTCAAGGTAGAGGAAGTCTGGCCCGCCGAACTGATTGCCAAGAAACCTGAATACGCCGGCAAGAACCTCTATGAAGTGCTGTTCGCCAACGGCGTGATCAACAAGTTCCCCGCCAGCGACTGTCAGGCCGAGCTCAACGATGAATCTGAACACTTCGGCTTCTATGTGCAGAAGGGGATCTTCGAAGAATACGCCGCCTTCGGTCGCGGCCATGGTCACGATCTGGCCCAGTTCGACCGCTACCACGAAACCCGTGGTCTGCGCTGGCCGGTAGTGGATGGCAAGGAAACCCTGCGCCGCTTCGTTGAAGGTTCTGACCCTTATGTTAAACCGGGTTCAGGCTATCAGTTCTACGGCAAGCCGGATGGCAAGGCGGTGATCTTCGCCCTGCCCTACGAACCGGCCGCCGAAGAACCCAACAGTGAATATGATCTGTGGATGAGCACAGGCCGGGTGCTGGAGCACTGGCACACAGGTTCAATGACCGCCAGGGTGCCCGAGTTGTACCGCGCCTATCCGGATGCACAGATCTTCATGCATCCTGATGACGCCAAGAGCCGTGGCCTCAAGCGTGGTGATGAAGTCATCGTCGCCTCGCCTCGCGGCGAAGTGAAGACCCGGGTTGAAACCAAGGGCCGTAACAAGCCGCCCAAAGGTGTGGTGTTCATGCCCTTCTTCGATGCCCGTCAATTGGTCAACAAGCTGGTACTGGACGCCACCGACCCTCTGTCCAAAGAGACAGACTACAAGAAGTGTCCGGTCAAAGTGATGAAGGCGTGAGGCAGCAGTAATGGGTGACAAACGCAATGGTGTCAATAACATCAATCGTCGCCAGTTTCTGGCGACCACGGCCAAAGCCGGCTGTGTGATGGGGTTGGCCGGGCTGGGGATTTCAGCGTTGGCCAAGTCCCAGTCGCTGGCGCCCCAGGCGATACGTCCCCCGGGCGCCCTCGCCGAGGACGCCTTTCTCTCGGCCTGTGTTCGCTGTGGTCTCTGTGTCGAGGCCTGTCCCTATGACACCCTGAAACTGGCGCGTTGGTTTGAAGGGGCTGCCACCGGCACACCCTTCTTCAGCGCCCGCAGTATCCCCTGTGAGATGTGCGAGGACATTCCCTGTACCCGCGCCTGTCCCAGTGGGGCACTGGATACCGGCCTCGAGAAAATCGAGGATGCCAGAATGGGCACAGCCGTACTAATAGATGAGAAAAACTGCCTTAACTTCAAAGGCCTGAGATGTGATGTCTGCTACCGCGTCTGCCCGCTCATCGATGAGGCCATCACCCTTGAGCGTGCCCGCAATGAGCGCAGTGGCCACCACGCCATGTTTATTCCTACCGTGCATGCCGATATCTGCACCGGCTGCGGCAAGTGTGAACATGCCTGCGTTTTGGAAGAGGCGGCGATCAAGGTGCTGCCGCAGAAACTCGCCAGCGGCAAGACCGCCGAGCACGACACTTACATAGACACGGAAAAGACCACCCTGGAGATGCTCAATCAAGGGCTGCCCGGACTGGGTAACGGAGGGGCAATATGAGTCGGAAAAAAAGCTCAGACGCCTTTGCCGCCGATGCCATCGCTACCCTGGGTTGGTGGAAGGCACACAGGTTCCTGCTGCTCAGACGCCTGTCACAACTGAGCGTTTTGCTGCTGTTTGCCATAGGGCCACTGTTTGGCCTCTGGCTGCTGAAAGGCAACCTGTCGGCCAGTCTGTTACTGGACACAGTGCCGCTGGCCGATCCGCTGGTGACGCTGCAGACCCTGGCCAGTGGCCATCTGCCGGAACTGAGCCTGCTGCTCGGCGCCGCCATTGTCGCCCTGGGTTATGGTCTGCTGGGTGGACGAGTGTTCTGCAGCTGGGTCTGCCCGGTCAACATGGTGACCGATACGGCCGCCTGGCTCAGACGCAAGTTGGGCCTGCCCAGATTGCCCGAGCTGCCAAGGTCGCTGCGCTACTATCTGCTGGTATTGGTGTTGCTGTTGCCCCCACTGACCGGCCTGTTGGCCTGGGAGTGGCTCAACCCAGTTCCCGTGGCCTACCGGGCCTTGTTGTTCGGTGGCTTCAGTGGCCTGTGGCTGCTACTGGCGATACTGCTGCTGGATCTGTTCGTCAGCGAGCGCGCCTGGTGCAGCCACCTGTGCCCCAGTGGCGCCCTCTACAGCCTGCTGGGCAAGCTGCGACTGGTCAATATCGAGGCGGTAAGAGCCAACGACTGCAACAACTGTATGGACTGTTTTACCGTGTGTCCCGAACGACAGGTGCTCAAACCCGCCCTCAAGGGAAGCAACCCAACGATAACCAGTACCGATTGCACCCTCTGCGGCCGCTGTATCGATGTCTGTGCCAAGAAGGTCTTTGAGTTTGATACGCCATTAACCCGGCTCTCGCCCAAGGGTGAAGCCAAAGACAAATCCAACAAAATAGATTGCAACCGAATTGCCACCAAGGCGGAGAACAAGCAATGAAAAAAACACTCAGCGCAGCCGCGATGCTGCTGGCACTCAGCGCCTGCTCAGGACAGCAGGCAGAAACGGCTCAGCCGGTTAACGTCAGTTCTCTTGGCGGTGGCGATGCAGAGATTAGCTCTGTACGCCCGGCCGATGCCATGCCTTCCTATCCAATGCGTGGCAATGCCATAGAGCGCAACTACGCCGAGCAGCCGCCCCTCATTCCTCACAAGGCCGACTACCCCATCAGCCTGAAGAAAAACAGCTGCATGAACTGCCATGACTGGAGCAAGGCCAAGCGCATGAAGGCAACGCCTGTGGCCAAGTCCCATGTTATCGACGACAAGGGCACCCTCAATGGACAGAACTATTTCTGTACCCAGTGCCATGTGCCTCAGGCCGATAACAAGCAGCCGCTGGTGGAAAATAACTTCAGCACTGGCGCTGCCAACTGATAGCGAAAAAACCGGGTCGCTGCTTCCTGGAGGCGCCCCGGTTTCAAGGTACAGCCCCAAAGGGATTGGGGCTTGCCTGCCCTTCCCAGCCCTTCACTTTGATGCCTCAATTTTTCTGAAAAATGGCAATCCGCCGCTCATCGACAAAACATAAGCTCAAAGCAAACATCTCACAGAGCCAGTCCAATGTTGCGCGATGGAAGAAACTGCAATGGGTAGGATCCCGGGTATAGTGCCAGTCATAAAACTGGGCTTCACTCTGCCAGCGGTCTGTCATTATGCCTAAATAGCCCCCCGGAACCAGATGTGCCAGCAGCGCGCTTATCTCGGCGGCAGGCCAGTGCAAGTGCTCGAAACACTCGCTGGAGAGAATAAAGTCATACTGTGCCTGCAATGGATTGGGGAAAAACAGCGGGTCGAAATCGTCACACGCTATCCCTTCCCGGGCCAGGAGTTTCGACAGTGTCGGCCCAGGGCCACAGCCAAAGTCCAGTCCCTGCATGCCCGGGCGCAGAAAGGTCATCGCCGGCGTCAACAAGCGCTGCAAAAAGCCCACATAGCCGGGATCGTCAATGCTGTTCTCGTGGGTATCGTAAAACTGCTGTTCCTCATTCAAGGGCAGCAAATGCACAGGGTCGAGAAAGATGAGCCGACACTCTGGGCAGAGAAAATAACGTCTGGCAACCCTGGCGGGAACTGTCTGTTTAGGTTGGGTGTTGGCACACAAGGGGCATGGATTCATCTATGACTCGGTTCACTTTAACGGCTTTGGTTTAACGACTTTGGTTTTGCAGCTTTGGTTTTACAGCCTTGGCCTAAAGGCTTTAACTCAGAGCTCTAATTCAGAGCTTTGGCTCAGTGCCTGGCTCATTACTTTGACTCGGCGGTTGGCTATCGGGCAGGAGCTTTCATACTTTCCCGCAACAGTCGCCGCCAAAAACTGCACCTACTCTAACAAACCCCGTCCCCGGCTCCTAGGGAAGGTGCAAACAAATCCCATGTTTGCTCTGCTGTTGTGGAATAGCAAAAACCGCCCCCCCAGAAGGCGGTTTTTGACTGAACCAGCTGAGCTATTCGGTGGCCAAACGCTCCAGCACATAGGTCAGCACACCACCGGCACGGTAGTAAGCAACCTCCATGCCGGTATCCAGGCGGCTGAGCAGCGTTATGGTTTTGGACTCACCATTGGCGTAATGGATCTGCGCCTGCAGCTTCTGGTTTGGCTTAAGCTCGCCATCCAAGCCGAGAATATCCACTGTCTCATCACCGGTCAGGCCCAGAGTCTGACGGGTTTCCCCGGGCAGGAACTGCAATGGCAGCACGCCCATACCCACCAAGTTGGAGCGGTGAATACGCTCAAAGCTCTCCACTATGACCGCCTTGACCCCGAGCAACAGCGTCCCCTTGGCGGCCCAGTCACGGCTGGAACCTGTACCATATTCTTTACCGGCAATAACCACACTTGCCTGCTTTCTGGCGCGATAGGCCATGGCAGCGTCATAGATAAAGCGCACCTCGGATTCGCCCTGCATTCGGGTAACACCACCTTCATGGCCGGGCACCATCTCATTGCGGATACGGATATTACCGAAGGTACCGCGCATCATCACCTCGTGGTTCCCACGGCGTGAACCGTAGGAGTTGAAGTCCTTGTCGGCTACACCATGACCGCGCAGGTAATCGGCTGCCGGACTGTTTTTGGGGATCACCCCGGCCGGGGAGATATGGTCTGTGGTGACAGAGTCCCCCAGTAGCGCCAGAATCGCGGCCCCCTTAATGTCACCCGCATTACCGCCGTATTCGGCTTCGAAGAAGGGCGGTAACTGAATATAGGTGGAGGCGGGATCGAAGGCATAGGTTTTGCCCGAGCCCGAGTCGATGGCGCGCCAGGCATCATCGCCATGAAACACATCGGCGTACTGCTGCTGGAACATGCTGCGACTCACCTTGCCCATTAAGGAGGCTATCTCGGCATTGCTGGGCCAAATGTCTTTAAGGAAAACCGCTTTACCATCGCGGCCTTTGCCTATGGGATCGCGACTGAGATCGATACGGCTGGTTCCCGCCAACGCATAGGCGACCACCAGAGGAGGCGAGCAAAGCCAGTTGGACTCCACCAAGGGGTGGATCCGCCCTTCGAAGTTACGGTTACCGGAAAGCACTGAACCCACATGGATCTTCTGTTCGCTGACCGCCTTGGTGACCGCCTCCGGCAAGGGGCCCGAGTTACCTATACAAGTAGTGCAGCCATAACCCACCAGGTTAAAGCCCAGGCTATCGAGCGCCGTTTGCAATCCGGCCTGTTGCAGATACTGGGTCACCACCTTGGAACCTGGGGCCAACGAAGTCTTGACCCAGGGCTTGCGCTCCAACCCCAGCTCCACCGCCTTTTGTGCCAGCAACCCGGCAGCCAGCATCACCGCCGGGTTGGAAGTATTGGTACAACTGGTGATGGCGGCAATCACCAGATCGCCATGGTGCATGGCAAGCTCGCTACCTTCGAGTACAAACGCCTGCTCAAGCTCGCTGCGCCCCGAGAGACGGATGGCATCTTCGGCCGCCTGTTTGAGCTGACTGACGGCGACTCTGTCCTGGGGCCTCTTGGGCCCGGCCAGGCTGGGTTCAACACTGGCAAGATCCAGACTCAGGGTATCGGCAAACTCGGGGGCGCTATCGCCAGTCTCTCGCCACAGCCCTTGCGCCTTGGTGTAAGCCTCCACCAAGGCAAGCGTCTGTTCATCTCGGCCACTGAGACGCAGATACTCGAGTGTCTGCGCATCCACCGGGAAGAAGCCACAGGTTGCACCATATTCTGGTGCCATATTGGCGATGGTGGCTCGGTCGGCCAGCGGCAGCTGATCCAGGCCATCACCATAGAATTCGACAAATTTACCCACTACCCCCTGACGGCGCAGCATCTCCACGACTCTGAGCACCAGGTCGGTGGCTGTAATGCCTTCACTGAGCTGCCCCTTGAGCTCGAAACCCACCACATCCGGGATCTGCATTGAGATGGGTTGCCCCAACATGGCCGCTTCGGCTTCGATACCACCAACACCCCAGCCAAGTACCCCCAAGGCGTTGATCATAGTGGTATGGCTGTCTGTACCCACCAGTGTATCTGGATAGACCCAAGTGGCTCCTTCTTCGTCAAGTCCTTGCCAGACACCTTTGGCCAGATACTCGAGGTTTACCTGATGGCAAATGCCGGTGCCCGGTGGCACCACGGAGAAGTTATCGAAGGCGCCCTGGCCCCACTTGAGAAATTGATAACGCTCGAAGTTGCGCTGCATCTCAATCGCCACATTGTCCCGATAGGCATCCGGATTGGCAAACTTGTCGATGCTGACCGAGTGGTCAATCACCAGATCCACCTTGGACAGAGGATTGATCTTTTGCGGATCGCGCCCTTTGGCCACCAGCGCCGCCCGCATGGCGGCCAGGTCTACTATCGCCGGGACGCCGGTAAAGTCCTGCATTAATACCCGCGCCGGATGGTAGGCGATCTCCTGCTGGCTGCCGCGGCCACGGCCCTTGGCCAGCGCCTGCAGATCGTCGATATCACAATGGTCGGTATCCAGATGCCGCAGAATGTTTTCCAGCAGCACCTTGCAACTCTTGGGTAATGCGGCCACCTCGGCAATTTCCGCCAGGGGCCCTTCATTAAGGCTGTAGTATTGGAATGAGGTGTTTTTGACAGTCAAGGTGCGTTGTGCCTTGGCCTGATATTTGACTTTGGACATCACTACTCTCCCTAAGTTGAGTTGTCGTTCCGCCAACCAGCTTAAGTTATGCTCAAATAAGGTACAAGGGCACCTTAGGTTGTCGCAGTATTTTTAAGTGTAATCTCAGCCACTTTGCGCTAGTTTAGAAACGAGCCCAAGCAGGGGGCGATAAGCTGGGAGCGATACAGATGAAGAAACACAAGAATGAAGCGGCTCTGTTGAAACTGGCGTTGGAGATAGGTTTGGGATACTCACTCAAGCGTGGCTTTGCCCCTCTTGGGGATAAGGTGCCGGAGAAAGAAAAAGTCGAGTGCGTCTATCGCCTCTTGGTGCAGGATAAACTGATAGGGCCTTTGCCATCGGATAAAGAAGATGGCCCCAATATGAAACATAGGCTGGTGATGTGGATCAGCGGCAAATTGCCCAAGGAGCATCCACTATTACAATAACCTTGCATCATGCAGGATATAACTATGCCAAAATAGTTAAAATGACAAAAAGAAACCCGGCACGGGCCGGGTCACTTTAGACTGCTTTGGCTTTTTTGTGGAACATCAGCTTCCAGAAACTCTGGGACTTGGCTTTGACTGGCTTGGCCTTGTGTTCCTCAGTTTCAGTGGCAGTTTGCCACAGGGAGCTAACCCACAAACCTTGATATGCTTTCATCGATATTTCCTCTTTACTTGGGACGCTGATCAAATTAACGCCGCCAGGTCTATTAGTAAAATGAATTAATTCCATAGCAAGAATTCCAAATAAGCATGAACGTACCAATCAAGACCTTACACTGCTTTCTGACCCTGGTGGAAACAGGTAACTTTACCCGAGCCGCCGAGCAGTTGTACCTGACTCAGCCAACCCTGAGCAAAATGATCCAGCGTCTGGAAGACACTCTGGAACAACAACTCTTGATCCGCAGCAATCAAAAGGTAGAGCTGACGCAAGCCGGAGAAATATTTCATGCCAGCGCCTGTCAGATAATAGGTCAATGGCACAGAATGGAGCAGGACTTGAGTAACTTGAGTGGCCTCAAATCCGGCCACCTGCGCCTCGGGGTCTGCCCCATGATGAGCAGTCTGACCATAGATCTGTTAACCGAGTTTCGCCGCACCTATCCGGCGGTCGAGTTGCAGATGCATGAATACGGCGGCTTTGGTTGTGAGCAGGCACTACTCGCCGACACCCTGGACATCGCCTTCACCGCACTGCCTACCACCCATGGAGAGCAGTTGTCTTCATCGCCACTGCAGGGTTATCCGCTGAAGGTCTGTCTGCCGGTAGGTCACCCACTGACCAGCAAGCAGGCGATAGAATGGCGGGATCTGGCCGAGTATCCTTTCATCCTCTACAACGAGGACTTTTCACTGGCAAAGTTATTGACCCGCCTGAGCCGCGAAGCCGGGGTCACATTGAATATCGCTTTTCGCAGTGGTCAATGGGACTTTCTCGGCGCCATGGTACAGGCCGGAATGGGGCTGGCGCTGCTGCCGGAGCCCATCTGCGACAAGCTCGGCGAGCAAACGCTCAGCTATCGACCTATGGCGAGTGAAATCACCTGGCAGCTAGGGCTGATTTGGCGCAACAACCTGCCCTTGACCCCGGCCGCCGAGGCCTTGGTTGCCCTAAGTAAAAAGGGGTTGTGAGCAGGCAGGCTATTAGCTTGCCTGTTCCTCATCGGTTGGGATAACCAGCACATTGCTGCGTACGCGCCGCAAAATCTGCTCAGCGGTATTGCCTATCACCCGCCCCATCAAGCCCTGGCGCTGACGTGCACCAATCACCAGATAGTCGCTCTTGAGCCTGCAGGACAACTGATACAGACAGAGGTCAGGATCGCCGGCAATAATATGGATCTGCTCTTTGGGGAGCCCAGTTAATTCCAACAGGGTTTGATGTCTGCGCCAGGCCGACTTGACCATTTCATGCAGGTTAAGCACCTCGAGATCGCGGATCACCTTAGGCACCCGAATAATATGTGCCAGATGCAACTTGGCACCACTGGCCTTCGCCAGCTCTCGACCATGCTGCAACACCAGTTGATTGAGGCGCTGTTTTTGCTGACTTTTGGCATCGAGATCCACCGCCATCAAAATACTGGATGCCTTCTTGATCGGGTTATCGCTGAGCAGCATCAAGGGCACCTTGGTGCTGCGAATAAGATGCCAATCGGTCGGCAGAAAATGCTCGCTCTGGTGCACTGTCTTAACCACCATATCAAAGCCATAGCGACCGGCATGGCTGCTGACATGTTCGTAGAGATACTTGCTCCAGATAATATGCAGCGGCACATCCTCTGCATCCAACTTTTTGAGATGAGCCGACACCTCGGCTTGCTTCTCCTTCATCAGCCGCTGCTGGGCGGCCCCGGCAAGCCGTGGACTGTAATATTCGTCACCAGAGAAATATTCGTAGCAATAAGCAAATACTTGAGGTTGCATCTCAAGTAATTCCGCTACCTCCAATCCTTTGGCAATCGCATCAGTGTTAGCCTCTTCATGTTGTTCGATGATAAAAAGCTTACCCATTTGTTTTCTCCAAACTTTCTGGTAATTGTCTACTTTTTAGACTCTAATCTGGTGCAGGATAAACCATACTGATCCCGATCAACAATTGCACCTATGGGGGATACTCAATGTCGATGGATAGTCTGTTGATCGCCTTGTTCCTGATCTTGCTGTTCTCCCGCGTGCTGGGAGAGTGCTGCAACCGTATCGGCTGGCCTGCGGTAGTGGGGGAAATAGGGGCAGGCTTGTTGCTTGGTCCTTCAGTGCTCGGCTGGCTGGAACCAACCCAAGTGCTGGCCAATATCGCCGAGCTCGGGGTGATACTGTTGCTGTTTTCCATTGGCGCCGAAACCTCGATACAGCGCCTCTACAGCGCCGGACGTCAGGTGGTGGCGGTGGCCATTATCGGCATAATCGCTCCTCTGCTACTCACCGGCCTGGCTGCCTTCTATTGGTTGGAGCTATCGCTGTTTGCCGCCCTCTTCTACGGCTGTACCCTGACGGCCACCAGCATAGGCATCTCTCTCAGGGTACTAAGCGACAGTGGCCAGCAACAATCCAGTGCCGGTCATCTGATCCTGGGAGCGGCGGTATTTGACGATATTGCCGGAGTCATACTGCTCAGTTTGCTGTTTAACTTTGCCAGTGAAGGCCAACTGGCACCGCTGGCAATCATTAAACTCTGCGGCTTACTGCTGCTGTTTCTACTGCTGGCACCGCCACTTGGTAGGATGTTAATTTACCCGCTACGAGTGCTCAGCTATCAATCCCAAACCCCTGGCTATGAGGCCGTGGTCATGCTGACACTGATCTGCCTGTTTGCCTGGCTGGCACACCTTTTTGGCGCCCCGGCGCTGCTCGGCGGTTTTGTCGCCGGTTTGGCGCTATCAAGGCAGTTTATCTGGCCCTGGCAGAAGTATCTGCAAAACCCCTTTCCCTTTACCCACAAGCTGGAAAAATCGATGCAGCCACTGACCGATGTGTTTGCGCCTGTGTTCTTTGTCTATGTGGGGATCAGCCTCGACTTGAGCCAGCTGAACCTCAGCCCCTACAGCCTGTTGCTCTTGCTGGCGATGATACTGCTGGCATTTATCGGCAAGCTGGCGGCCGGTTTGGTGGTCAGCGGCACTTGGCGGCAAAAGCTGATAGTCGGCAGCGCCATGGTGCCCAGAGGAGAAGTCGGTTTGGTCTTTGCTGAAGTGGGACGGCAGTTGGATATCATTCCGGCCAAGGTATTTACCGAATTGGTGTTGGTGATAGCCATCACCACCCTGCTCGGCCCCTTGCTGCTCAGACGCCTGTTGCCCAAGGAGGGCGAAGCATAAAAAGCCGCGCCATATGAGGCGCGGCATTTTATGCTTCCAGATAATTTCAGCTTACCGGCTCAGTTGCCTTTCAACTCTGTCTCAAGGAAGTCGGTCAGCGAGCGGTACAGATGAGTGCGCACCTTATCGCCCCGCATCGAGTGTTTGGAGCCGGGGTAATCTATCATGCGGAACAACTTGCCTTCATCCTGCAGTGCCTTATATACCCGAGTACTGTTCTCGAACAATACATTGTCATCGGCCATGCCGTGATACATCAGCAAGCCTGAACGATACTTGCTCACATAGGGGAAGACACTGCTGGCCTCGTAGCCCTTGGCGTTGTCGTCAGGATGGCCGAGATAACGCTCTGTGTAGTGGGTGTCGTACAGAGCCCAGTCGGTCACAGGGGCACCACTGATGGCCGCCTTGAAGTAGTCAGGCGCCTTGAACAGGCTCATCAGCGCCATATAGCCGCCATAGCTGTGGCCATAGATGGCAATACCGTCGGCCTTGACCCAGGGCAGGGTGCGCAGGAAATCGACACCTGTCTTCTGATCTGCCACTTCAGCATCACCAAGATGGCGGTAGATCACCTGCTCGAAGGCCGTGCCTCTGTGCGCCGAACCCCGGTTATCCAACTGAAATACGGCAAAGCCCTGCTGCAACAGATATTGGGTGTAGTAATCCTGCTCACTCCAGCTATTGACCACCAACTGGGCGTGAGGCCCACCGTAAACCCTTACTACCACGGGGTATTTGGCCTTGCTGTCGAAATTCACCGGCTTGAACAGACGGTATTGCAACACCTTGCCATCTTTGGCCTTGAGGGTGCCAAACTCGGGCAACTGCCACAGCCCGGCATAGTCATACAGAGGGTGTCCGGCCTTGACGGCATTCTCTTCTACCCAAGCCAGATGCTCACCGCTTTGGTTGTGCAGACTCACCTGGGGAGGCTGCGACAGACTGTTGAAATAGTCGAGGTAGACAGATTCCTTGTCGGCAAACACGGCATTGTGCATGCCGCCACGCCGGCTGATGCGCTCTATCTCACCGCCATTGAGGCTGACCCGATACAGATGGCGCTCGACCACACTGTCTTTACGGCCACTGAAATAGACCCAACCCTGCTTTTCATCTAGGTGTTCTATCTCGTCGACCGCCCATTTCCCCTGAGTCAGTTGCCGTTTGACCTTGCCCTTGTCATCAAACAGATAGATATGGTTGAAACCATCACGCTCGGATGCCCAGATAAAGCCCTGCTGCTGCTTGAGAAAATAGAGGTCATGGTTGAGGTTAACCCAGGCATCGCTGCGCTCGGACACCAGAGTCACGGCGCCTTTGCCCTCGCGGCTGTCTACTTGACGCAAATCCAGCTGTTGTTGACTGCGATTCTGCCATTGAAACGACAAATGCTTGCTGTCCGGCAGCCATTTCACCCGCGGCAGATAGATATCTTTCTCACTGCCGAGATCCACCCATTGGGTCTTCCCGGACGCCAGTGACACCACCCCCAGGGCAATCTCGACATTGGGCTTACCGGCATAGGGATAACGCTGCTCGGTCAGCTTGATGCCATCGGCATAAATCTCATTGCGGGTCACCAGCTCCACGCCCGACTCATCGATGCGGGTATAGGCGATGGCCGATTCATCCGGTGCCCACCAGTAACCTGTCATACGGTCCATCTCTTCCTGAGCCACAAACTCGGCCATGGCGTTCTTGATGGCCCCGCCGCCATCCTGGGTCAGCGCCGTGAGCTTATGGTCTTTCAGCTGGAGTACATAGAGATTTTGCTCGGCCACAAAGGAGACAAAATTGCCCTTGGGCGACAGTTTGGCATCTGTGGCAAAGGCATCCCCTGTCGGCAGCAGAGTCACCTTGGCATCGGCCAGGCTGAAGTAGTAGAGCTTACCGGCCGCCGGGATCAGCAACGCCTGGCTGTCGTCGGCCCAGAAGTATTCCATGATCCCCTGGCCATACACTCGCTGCCGCTCGCGGCGGGCCTTCTCTTCATCGGAAAGTTCACCGGCTTCGAGCCTGGAGGCATCCAGCAGCAAACTGATCTGGCCGGTGGCGACATCCATCTGCCAAAGATCGTAGAAATACTGATTGTCTTTACGGCCCGCCAGGTAAGTAACCCGCTTGCCGTCGGGAGACAGTTTCAGCCCTCGGGGGCTGGCACCGGCCAGTGCCGGTGAAGAATATAGACGCTCAACCGTCAAAGGGGTTTTGCCACCTTCCAGAGCGAAGGAGTGGCCGCTGGCCAGTGTCAGAGGTATCGCCATAAGCGCCGAAGCCATCCAAGTTTTTTTCATTATTATTTCCGGAATTATAAGAGACAAGAGCCACGGCATCCGGCCACAGCCCAAAAAACAGCCCTCATTCTGCCCCAATTGACAAGGGATCGGCAAACCCGTGCAATTGGCCGCTGAAATATCGCCGGTTCTCGGTTATGATCCTGTCCCAGAAAAAGCTCAGACCTCTTTTAAGGAAACAAGATGCAGACTCTGGCCCAAACCCTCAAACAGCAGGCTGTCACCCCAGCCTTGTCCCAATTGCTTCTCACTCTGGCCCAAAGCTCAGTCGCCATCAGTCAGGCGGTAAGACACGGCGCACTGGCCGGTGTGCTGGGCGCCACCACCCAGGAAAACGTTCAGGGTGAGACCCAAAAGAAACTGGATGTAATCACCAACGAAATGCTCAAAGATGCCCTCAAGGCCGAAAGCACAGTGCGCGCCCTGGCATCGGAAGAGGAAGATCATATTGTTGAAGTCGGTGACAGCGGTGAGTTTCTGGTGTGTTTCGACCCACTGGACGGCTCTTCCAACATAGACATCAACTCGCTGGTGGGCACCATTTTTTCTGTGCTGCCGGCACCCGAGGGGGAGATCAGCGAGCAGAGTTTCCTGCAAAAAGGCAGCGAGCAACTGGCGGCGGCCTATGTGCTCTACGGCCCATCGACCATGTTGGCCCTGACCACAGGCCAAGGGGTGCAACTCTTTACCCTGAATCCGGAAACCGGCGAGTATCTGTTAACCAATGAAGCGGTGAGTATTCCCAAAGACACCGCCGAATTTGCCATCAATATGTCCAACCAGAGATTCTGGGAAGCGCCGATGCAGACCTATATTGCCGATCTGCTGCTCGGCAAAATAGGCCCGAGAGAGAAGTCGTTCAACATGCGCTGGATTGCCGCCATGGTGGGCGATGTGCACAGAGTATTGAGCCGCGGCGGCATCTTTACCTACCCAACTGACAACAAGAATCCGGATAAGCCCTACAAGCTGAGACTGATGTACGAGGCCAACCCTATGGCACTGCTGGTTGAACAGGCCGGCGGCAAGGCCAGCACAGGTTATCAGCGCATTCTCGACATCCAACCGGAGCAAATTCACCAGCGGGTAGCTGTCATTCTGGGCTCGGCCAATGAAGTCGATGCCTGCCTCGAGTACCATCAGCAGGATTACAGCGGCGAGCCTGAACTCTAAACGCCGCTTGGGGCTGCCGGGGTCGGCAGCCTTGAATTGGCGGTATGGGCCAGGGCCTGAGACAGATTGCCTTAGATGAACTGTTGGCAATTAGTCTTAAGACCGCGGCCTTTCATTGGCAAGCCGTCAAATCGCGCTATAATACGCGCCACACTGAACTTCAGGCTGGACCTGAAATAGATTTATACACAGTCTAAGGATACTTCCATGAGCTTAAATGCAGTGCCTGCGGGCAAATCCCTGCCAGATGACATCTACGTGATCATCGAAATCCCACAAAACCACGACCCTATCAAGTATGAAGTGGACAAGGACACAGGTGCCTTGTTTGTGGATCGCATGATGACTGCGCCTATGTTCTATCCTTGCAACTACGGCTATGTGAACCAAACTCTGAGCCTGGATGGTGATCCGGTAGACGTGCTGGTTCCTACCCAGTATCCACTGCAGCCAGGCAGCGTTATCCGTTGCCGTCCAGTTGGCGTACTGAAAATGACCGACGAGTCAGGTGAAGATGCCAAGATTGTTGCCGTACCACACGAGAAGATCTCCAAGGAATACGGTCATATCCAGGATGTGAACGATCTGCCTGAGCTGCTGAAAGCCCAGATCAAACAGTTCTTCGAACACTACAAGGATCTGGAATCCGGCAAGTGGGTTAAAGTTGATGGCTGGGAAGATGCCGAAGCCGCCCGCGCCGAAATCCTGTCAAGCGCCGAGCGTTACAAGGGCTAAGTCCCGAGCGACAACGCCAGCAACATAAAAAAATCCGGCAAATAGCCGGATTTTTTATTAGGCGTTAACCGCCTCTGTCTGATGCCCCTTCTCTGTTTGGTCCACTATGGTCAACACAGCGGCGTCGCCCACCACATTGCAGGAAGTCAACACCATATCTATGATTCTGTCCAGCGCTGCCACTATAGCAAAAGCTTCCACGGGTAAGCCCAGTTGATGGATTAGCACACCTATCATCACCATACCGCCACCTGGAACCCCACCAGCGCCCACAGACAGCAGAAAGATACTGAATATCAGAGTAGGCAGCTGTTCGCTGGAGATTGGCTGACCAAAGGCGTTGGCAACAAAGAAGATGGCGATAGTGATATAAATCGACACGCCGCCCATATTCATGGTGGCTCCCAAAGGCACACCGAACCCGGCGACCGCCTTATTGACCCCAAGCTTTTCGGTCAAGGTTCGCATAGTCACCGGGATGGTGGCATTGGAGCTGGCAGTCGACAGAGAAAACAGGATCTGCTCTTGGGTCTTGGCACGAAAGCTCTTGGCACTGACCGGGGTAAACACAGCCACAGCCAGAGGATAAACAATGAAAATCCACAGCAGCAGCATGGTTAGAATAATGGCCATATAACCCAGTACACTGAGAAAAACTTTGGCTTCCAGAGTGGCTCCCAGTTTGAACATCAACGCAAACACTCCAAATGGCGCCAGCTGCATTACAGTCATGATGAGCTTCATCATGATCCCATTGGCGACTTGAAAACCTCTAACCGCTGCGCTGCCGGCGTCATCCAGCGACTTGATGACCCCACCCAGCAGCAGCGCCATAAAGATCACCTGCAACATGTTGCCCGACATAAAGGCATCGACAGGGTTACTGGGCACTATGCCGACAATCAGGCTGATCAAATTGGGCAACTCGGTCGCGGTAATGGCCACATCCGTGCCACCACTCATATCCACTCCGACACCGGGCTGCAGCAATAACGAGACACACACCGCCGCCAGGATAGCGATCAGGGTATTAATGATATAGAAGCTGAAGGTCTTGCCGCCCAAGCGACCGAAGCTCTTGAGGTCCTGCAATTCGCAGACACCGCAGACTATGCTGACAAATACCAGCGGCATCACCAGCATCATGATCATATTGACAAACATGGTGCCCGCCGCGGTGGCTACCTCAACCAGGGTGCCGGAAAAGAAACCGATATGCCCCAGCCCATATTGCACCACAGAGCCCAATAACAGGCCGCTGAACAGACCCATAAAGATCCGTCCGGAAAGAGATTTGAGTATTGCCATTGTACGTTCCAATTCGGCATCGTTCCTGATGCACAACTATCATCCCTGTTCGCTCTGGGAAGGGATAGTGAAACATGCTACTCAAAAGTTCAATGATAAAATGCTCAAAAAGTGCCTCCGCAACATGTTAAGAACCTCAAAAATCAATGATAAAAACTTGATTTAAAACCATTTTAAATTTTGTCAAAAATTTACCCTATGAATTACCCCGTTTACAATCACACAATACAATAACAAACCCACAACAAACACAAAATATTTATCAGTGAATATATCTAAAAATACAAAAATAACAGTATTAACAGCCAGAATTTCAATTCAAAGCAGTGAGCTTGTTAGGCCGCTTGCCATTTTACTGCAGATCCTGCTTGTTAATTTCGTCATCAAAGTGACTTTCCGCCTCACTCAACCCCAAGCTAGAAAAACCGCCACAGAAAAAATCATAGGGGCAAACCATAGAGAAAGTTGGCAGCAGAAGCACCAAAGCAAGCAGGAGAAAACCCGCAGAGCGCGATTGGAGAAGATAGTCCCACGGACAAAAAATGGGCAAAAAAAAGCCGGTGGGGCGCACCGGCAAATCAAGCAACATATTACCTGAGAGGCTCAGGAAAAACGCCTGACGATGCAGGCGGTCACCACAAGAAAAGGCCATCGGGTGATGGATAGACTCAAAAACGGCAGTAACCCTTGTGGTCAGGTCATCTACTTGAATCCAAATCGATTAAATCAAACAAAAATCAACGCAAATAAAGGCGCGCCGAGCACCATGGCGATACCGGTAAAGATCATCGTCAGACTGGCAATCACGCCTTCCTGCTGACCGAATTCGCTGGCTTTGGCGGCGCCGGCACCATGGGCAGAAGCGCCGAGTGCCACTCCTTTACCAAGAGAGGTCTTGATCCGCGCCAACTTGAACAACGGCTCACACACCAGCATACCTATCACGCCGGTGAGCAACACCAACATAGCGGTTAATTCCGGCACGCCACCGAAGGCACCAGTGGCCTCCATGGCAAAGGGCGTCGACACAGAGCGCACCAGTACGCTGTGACTCAGTTCGCTCGGCAGAGGCACCAATTTGACCAATAGCCAGGATGACACCAAACCCAACATGAGCCCGGCCATAACCCCAAGGCTAATAGTGATCGGATAACGGCGGATCAACTTGCGCTCGCGGTAAATAGGCACTGCAAAAGCTATGGTCGCTGGGGCCAGCAATGCCATCAGCCAATGGGTGTACTCAAAATAGGTCGGCAGCGGAATCGCCAACAGCAACACCACAGCCAGCACGGCCAAAGGCGCCAAAAATATCGGAGCCAACCACCAGCTACGATGCCTGCGGTATAAAGCCTTGGCGCCGTAATAACAGATAAGGGTGATCAGCAGACTCAAAAGAGCAAGTAAGCTGTGAGACATAGCGTTACCCTTGCACTCCATGTTTGGCCAGTTGGCGTTTCAAATTAAGGCGCCGCTCGAAACGAAATACCCTGTCCACCACAAAGCCGGTTCCCAGCAATACTGAAGCGCTGCCGAGCACCAGGGTCAGCATAATATTGAAACCATACTCCTCGAGTAAGGTTTCATACTTGAGTACTGAAATCACCGGCGGGATAAAAAACAGCAAGAGATCGCCAATCAACCAGGCAGCCCCCAGTTGCAACGCCTTTTCCGGGATAAGCTTGAGCCCCAGCGCCAACAACACTACCAGCATCCCAAGCACACTGCCGGGAATGGGTGAGTGCAATGTGGCGGCCAAGGCATGAGTAGCCCATGCCAGCAAACAGATAGCTGCAATTTGCAACAAGGTCGCGCTGATGTATTTGCCTTGGAGCCAAATGACTTTCGCCACTTTTTGAGGGGAAGCAAGGCGTTTGCAGAGGGAGTGCATATCTTTACCGAATAACTTAACTGGTGTTTATTCTAGGCTTGCAATATAAATAAAAAAAATGAATATTAAGCATAGTTTGCATTCCATAAGGTTATTCAATTGGATCTGAAAGTTGTTCGCTACTTTATCGAAATAGTGGATGCCGGCGGATTTGCCAAGGCAGCGGAAAAGATCCACCTGACCCAACCTGCGCTGTCCAAGTCCATTCGCCAGTTGGAGCAGGAACTGGATCTTGTACTCTTGGAAAGAGGCAAGCGTGGCAGCCAGTTACGTCCTACAGCAGCCGGAGAGGTCGTCTACCGTCACGGCCAGGAACTATTGAATGTACGCCGCAACATGCTCAGAGAGTTGGCGGCGCAGCGCAGTCTCAACTCGGGTGAACTGCATCTGGGGCTGGCCCCTCTCGGCAGTGCCGAACTCTTTGCTCCTGTCATCGCCCGCTTTCGTAATCGTTATCCCAAGGTGCAGATGCATCTATTGGTTCGCGGCGGCGTAGAGCAAACCGCGGCCCTCAAGAAAGGGGAAATCGAGCTGGCAACCGGGATCATCTCCTTTGAGGATGAGTTTGATGGTATCAGGATCCGCCGCGATCCCATGGTGGTGGTATTGCCAAGACAACATCCTCTGGCAGGTAGTCAAGAGCTGACCCTCAAGGCGTTGGCAGAGATCCCACAGATACTGTTCGAACCCGAATACGCCCTGCATGAGCTGGTAATCAATGCCTGCCAGAGAGCCGGCTTCAGCCCCAAAGATGTGACTCGGGTCAGTCATCCCGACTTTGGTATCGCCCTGGTGGCAGCAGGCACAGGAGCCATGATACTGCCAAGCTTTATTGCCGAGCGCCACGCGGTGGCCGGGGTGATCAGCATACCTCTGGCCGCATCCGATCTGCTCTGGGAGCTATCGCTATTCTGGCGCCGGGGGCAACCACTCTCTTTTGCCGCCCAAGCAATGGTCGAGCTGGTCAGACAACAACTGGCGCTGAAGTGAAACCCTTATGCTTCAAGTGCTGCAGCCGAGTGAATTTTCGCCAACCAAGTCACAGCGTACCGTTACAGCAGTACAAACTCATTGACACCCTCTTTTCGCGCCGCTAAGGTGAATCACACTTTTCCGGGCCCGCTTGGCCTGGGTTTATAAACACAACCCGAGATTCGCAATGCGGCCAATACACAAGCTTTATCTCTATCCCAAGCCACAGTGGCTTGGGCGGGGATAATGACCTGAACTTCCCTCTCCTGTGAGCCACTGTGGCTTTGCTGTCAGGTTTCGTTACCGGTTATCCGGCTCTCTTGGAGCCCCTCAAACCAAAATCCAGGGGATCCAGTACGAAAATGCTTGTTGAGAATGTAATAAAATGAACAACAACAAAACCTTTGGTAGCATGCTGATCATAGCAGGCACCACAATTGGTGCCGGGATGCTGGCGCTGCCGCTGGCATCTGCCGGCCTGGGTTTCGGGGTCGCCTCGATACTGATGCTATTGCTTTGGGGATTGATGAGTTACACAGCGCTGTTAATGCTGGAAGTGCATCAACATGCCCCCGCTCATGCCACTTTGCACACCTTGGCACACAAGCTGCTCGGCCGTAAGGGGCAGTTACTGGCCAGCCTGGCAATGATGTTTCTATTGTATGCCCTGTGCGCCGCCTACATCGCCGGTGGTGGTGCCCAGCTCAACGATAAGCTGGTTCGTTATGCCGACCTGACGCTGCCGCCACAGGTAGGCGCCATAGGTTTTGCCCTGCTGATCGCCCTGGTGGTCGCCATAGGAACCCATTCAGTCGATATGATCAACCGGGTGCTATTCACCCTCAAAATCGTCGCCCTGGTCATCATGTTGGCGCTGCTGTTGCCCCACGCCCAAGGGGGGTACTTGCTGGAGCTGCCGTTGCAGCAAGGCCTGGTCATCTCAGCCCTGCCGGTAATCTTCACCTCTTTCGGGTTTCACGGCTCTATCCCCTCTGTGGTGCGCTATGTGGGACTGGATCTCAAGGCGCTGAAGAAAATCATGATTGTCGGCTCAGCTATGCCGCTGCTGGTTTACCTACTTTGGCAATTGGCCAGTCAGGGGGCTTTGAGCCAAAGCGAATTGATGGCTTCCAAAGAACTGCCCAAATTCATCAATAGCCTGGGGCAACTGCTGCATAACCCCATGATAGGCCAGACAGTATCCATATTTGCCGACCTGGCACTGGCCACCTCTTTTTTGGGCGTCAGCCTGGGGCTATTTGATTTTA
Source organism: Shewanella sp. BJSY2023SW001 (assembly GCF_047314685.1). Lineage (NCBI taxonomy): Bacteria > Pseudomonadati > Pseudomonadota > Gammaproteobacteria > Alteromonadales > Shewanellaceae > Shewanella > Shewanella sp. BJSY2023SW001. The sequence continues at coordinate 26,859 of NZ_JBKORF010000008.1, read as the reverse complement.
TGGGTGATATTTTGCGCCGCAACGACAGTGCCGGCCATAGGCTGCAAACTGCAGCCATCACCTTTTTGCCACCACTGGGGTTTGCCCTCTTCTACCCTCAGGGCTTTATGGCCGCCCTGGGTTATGCGGCGATAGCTTTGGTGATATTGGCGGTGTTCCTGCCCGTTGCCATGGTCTGGAAACAGCGGCTCCAGCCTATGCCGGCAGGCAGCTACCGGGTCGCTGGTGGTAAACCCGCACTCATGCTGGCAGCGCTGTGCGGGGTGGTGATTATTCTCAGCCAACTGCTGCAAATGGCCGGGATACTGACCAAGATAGGCTAACCAAGGGGCAATAAACTGGAGAAGCTCCAGCACAGCGCCCAGGGCCAACCTTTAAACACAAAACGCAGCGCTCAGGCTGCGTTTTTTCTTGGTTCAACATTCAGTTTATTGGTTCCAGCGACACTCTAAAGCAACTGGCTGACAGCTGGGAAAAAACCAGGTCAAACCCTTCGGGGATCTCTTGCTCACTGATAACGACTCGCTGATCCAACTGCTGCTCCAGGGCCTGTTGGCGCCACTGCTGCCTTTGCTGCATTGCGCTTCTGCCACTGATAAAACTGGCACTGCCCAGCAAAACTCCAACCAGCGCCAGCAGATTGGCCATCATGGGATTGCCTATTTGCAGCGCACTGGCGTCATCCAGCAGCCACCAGAGAATCGAGGCACTCAGCAGTAATACCCCCAAGGCCAACCTGGCTATTGCGCTCGGCGCATTATCTGTCGGCAATCTCAATTGAATATCGGCGGGTAAGTCAGCAAGGGTCACAGTCAGGAACGACGGCTCATCCTGCGCTGAGGCACTCTGGGTATCAGGCATAAATCATCCTTAATTTGAATGGAATAGGCTAATGCGGGTCGGTGTAGAACCAATTTAATGACATCCTGTCCTTATGTCAGTGAGCACTGAGGTTACAATGCACCGATTCATTATATGTAAGCATAAATAAGCACTGCAAACTCAATATATTATTAACTCAAACTCTGCTGAAATTCTGTGCATTTTGTGGCAGTCATAGTGCCAGCGGTACTCTTGACCCTGCCAGGGACCGCAGACACAATAGCACCGGAGACCCATTTGACGGAGCCCGTGGTGAGCGGTCAGCAACAGATACCAGAGCTGAGATTGGGACTGGCCATGTGGTCCCATAACCAGTGGCAGCGAAGCCTTTATGGAAGGGGGACACCTCAGGCCGAGCGTCTGGCGCGCTACGCCGAGGTTTTCAATACGGTAGAGGGCAACACCAGCTTTTATGCCACCCCATCGGCAAACAATGTCAGTAACTGGCGCGATGCCGTGGGTGAGGACTTTCGCTTTACCTTTAAACTGCCGCAGGAGATCACTCACAAGTTGCAACTGAGGCACTGTGACGATGAACTCAAGCAGTTCCTGCAGGTGATGTCGCCACTGTTTGCCAAGACAGGCCTGTGGAAGATTCAGTTGCCCGGCTATTTTGGCCCTGACGCCTTGGGGACGCTGAACACCTTTCTTGGCAAACTGCCATCCGAGTTGCCTCTCGGGGTCGAGGTACGCCACCCGGCCTTCTTTGCCAAGGGAGAAACCGAGCGTCGACTCAATCGCTTGCTGCTGCAGCGCTCGGTCAACCGCATCATAATGGACACCCGGCCGGTATTTGCCGCGCCGCCAAACAGTGCCGCCGTCATCGACGCCCATGAAAAGAAACCCAGAGTGCCGGTACATGCCATAGCCACCGGTCGCTATCCCACAGTTCGCTTTATCGGCCACCCGGAGCTCGAGGTCAATCAAGGTTTCTTCAAGCCTTGGCTGGACAAGCTATGCCAATGGCTGGAGGAGGGGCGCCAACCCTATCTGTTCATCCACACCCCGGATAATGCCCGGGCACCTGAGCTGGCCATAAGTCTACAGCGTCTGCTCAGTGACCGTTGGCAAGCCAAACACGGCCAACCTCTAGCTGTGTTGCAACAGCCCCAAGATGCAAGAAATCACAGCAAACAACTGGGCCTGGAACTCTGACAAGCAAGTTTCTGATCCCATAAACATAAAAAATGCCGTTTAATTAAAGTGAACGGCATTTGGTACTATCAACTTTTATTTTCTGGCTCCGACCGGGATCATTATGTGGGCATAAGGGGTGCCCTTCCACATCACATAGGGACCACCTTGCGCCGGGTCTGTCGGCAAACTGTTAAGCATGGCGGGATCCGGCACCAGAATCATCAGGTGTGGTCCTTCGACAATCCATTGATTATCAGCGGTTTCCATTTCCGCATACGGGTCAATATTGCTGGCCCCTCCATCACCGGCCAACATGTAGGAAATACCTATTGCATTGGCCTGAAAAGGTTTTTTCTCCATCCAGGCATTAGCCCATTCCATCCAAGGGCCGTCCATACACATAGGAGCCGTTCCCTTGAGCTGCGGCGGAGTAGGAAAGCAAGTGTAGCTGCCATCTCCCTGTTGCAACACGTTTTTATCCCAATCGACAACAGTAACACTGGCGCGTATGGTGGGCGGCGCAGCGCTCAGGGCGTCATCCAACATCATCTGTTGCGCTTCCGTAAGTGCAGCATGGGCAACACCGGCGAAGGAAGAAAGAGTCAAGGTTAACATTAAAGCTGAAGTTTTCATCAAACCAGCCTCCAGGTTGAACTCGGATACAACAACACCGAGATCTTCAGTATAGTTTCTGCAGAAAAAATCGATTTTGCCCCGTAAATTCAATATATTGGACTAAGATAAAATCAAAAAACCAGGAGGAGACAAGATGTTTTCTCTGTCCCAGACCTTATCTATCTTCGCCGCTTTACCGGATCCGGTATTTATTCTGACCCGCAGTGGCCGCTATGCCGCAGTACTGGGAGGTGCCGACAGTCGCTACTATCACGACGGCACGGCCTTGATAGGACAATACATCTCCCAAGTCATCCAACCCCCCAAGTGCGAGTGGTTTCTGAGCCAAATAGCGCAAGCCTTGCTGAGCCGCCGCCTCAGGGTGGTGGAATACAGCCTGAGCGGCAACGATGTTATGGGGCTCACAGAGCAAGGCCCCACTGAATCCATCTGGTTTGAAGGTCGGATCCAAGCATTGGACTTTCAAGTCGATGGTGAAGATGCCGTAATTTGGGTCGCCAGCAACATTACCCGCCGTCATTATTTGGAGCTGGAGCTCAGGGAAAGGTGCGAGCGCGATCCGCTCACTCAACTATACAACCGCCGAAAGTTGCTCAAACTGTTAACAGAAAACCTAACCCTATTTCAACGTTACCGAACCCCAACCAGCATATTGATCTTCGATCTCGATAACCTCAAGAAACTCAACGACAGCTCTGGCCATCTGATGGGCGACAAGGCGATAGTCACCCTGGGAGAGGTCTGCCTGGCCAGCCTCAGAACTCAGGATATCGCCTCCCGTTACGGCGGCGATGAATTTGTCATCCTTATGCCCCACACTGCTGCCAAGCAGGCGCAACCGATTGCAGAACGTTTGCGAAGCGAGTGTGCCCGGCGCCTCAGAGCCTTGGGTATTGCCGAAGAATGCGCCAGCATCAGCGGTGGCCTGAGCGAGTTTCAGTGCAGTGATACCGATATAGATGCCGTGGTTTCCAGGGCCGATGCAGCCCTCTACCAAGCCAAAGCACAGGGCCGCAACCGGATTGTGCTGGCCCAGGGGCCAGAGTGCACTGAATCGCCCTAAAAACAGGAAACAAGAAGCCGGCACTTGGCCGGCTTCTTCATGGAATTGACTCGTCTAATTCGAGCGACTGAACTTAAGCCTGTGGGCGCATGGCCGGGAACAGGATCACGTCACGAATGGTGTGAGTGTTGGTAAACAACATCACCAGACGGTCGATACCTATGCCCTGACCGGCTGTTGGTGGCAAACCATGTTCCAGCGCCGTAATATAGTCGGCATCATAGAACATGGCTTCATCGTCACCGGCATCCTTGGCTTCAACCTGAGCCTTGAAGCGGTTGTCCTGATCTTCGGCGTCATTGAGCTCGCTGAAGCCGTTGGCCACTTCACGACCACCGATAAAGAACTCGAAGCGGTCGGTGATGAAGTCGTTGTCATCGTTGCGACGGGCCAGTGGCGAGATGTCCGCTGGGTAGCCGGTGATGAAGGTAGGCTGCATCAGTTTAGGCTCGGCGGTTTCACCGAAGATCTCTTCCAGCAGTTGACCACAGGTCCAGAAAGATTCGATTTCCAGCCCTACGTCTTTAGCCAGCTTACGCATAAACTCAAGATCCTTGACCTCTTCATAGGTCATGGCCTGAATTGTGGCGTTGTCTGGGTTGTAGTGCTGAATCGCTTCCAGCATGCTCATGCGGGCATAAGGGCCGCCGAAGTCTATGCTGTGCTCGCCGTAAGGCAGCTTGGTGTCACCCAGCAGATCCTGAGCGATGGAAGACAGCATCTCTTCGGTGAGATCCATCAGATCGCGGTAATCTGCGTAGGCCATATAGAATTCCATCATGGTGAATTCTGGGTTATGGCGTGGCGACAGACCTTCGTTACGGAAGTTACGGTTGATTTCGAACACTCGCTCAAAACCACCGACAACCAGACGCTTGAGGTACAGCTCAGGCGCAATACGCAGATACATGTCGATATCCAGCGCATTGTGGTGAGTAATAAATGGACGCGCGGAGGCACCACCCGGGATGACATGCATCATAGGGGTTTCCACTTCCATAAACTCTTTTTTCACCATAAAGTTACGTATGGCTGAAACCACTTTGGAGCGCATGACGAAGGCATCACGGGAATCCTGGTTGACGATCAGGTCAACATAACGTTGACGGTAACGGGTTTCCTGATCGGTCAAACCGTGGAACTTCTCAGGCAGCGGGCGCAGCGCCTTGGTCAGCAGCTGATACTCTTCCATATTAACGTACAGGTCGCCCTTACCGGACAGGTGCAGAGTGCCTTTAACGCCAACTATGTCGCCGATATCCAGGCCCTGATAGCGTTCTTTCAGATCAGCCTGTACTTCTTTGCCGGCATAGGCCTGAATGCGGCCGGATACGTCCTGCAGAACCAGGAAGGGGCCGCGCTTGGCCATGATCCGACCGGCAATGGCGGTCTTGAAGCCCAGAGACTCGAGCTCTTCTTTGCTCTTATCGGCGAACTGCGCCTGCAGCTCGGCAGCCTTGTGGCTGCGACGGAAAGTGTTAGGGTGACCATTGGCCGGGCAGCCCTGGCGTACATGTTCCAGCTTGGCGCGACGTTCCGCGATCAGCTTGTTCTCATCCAATACTTGTTCAGTCATTTTCCGCTTCTTCTCTGTTACAGCCCGGACTTCAGGCTGGCTTCAATAAATCTGTCCAGATCACCGTCCAACACGGCCTGGGTATTACGGGTTTCCACCCCGGTGCGCAGATCCTTGATGCGGGAATCATCCAGCACGTAGGAGCGGATCTGACTGCCCCAGCCGATGTCCGACTTGGCATCTTCCGCCGCCTGCTTCTCGGCGTTTTGCTTTTGCATTTCCAACTCAAACAGCTTGGCTTTCAACTGTTTCATTGCTGTGTCTTTGTTCTTGTGCTGTGAACGGTCGTTCTGGCACTGCACCACGGTATTGGTCGGAAGGTGGGTAATACGCACCGCAGATTCAGTTCTGTTAACGTGCTGACCACCGGCACCCGAAGCGCGGTACACGTCGATACGCAGATCGGCCGGATTGATATCGATGTCGATGGAATCATCAATCTCAGGGTAAACAAACACAGAACAGAATGAGGTATGGCGGCGACCACCCGAGTCGAAGGGCGACTTACGCACCAGGCGATGCACGCCGGTTTCGGTTCTCAGCCAGCCATAGGCGTATTCACCACTGAACTTGATGGTGGCACTCTTGATACCGGCCACATCGCCGTCTGAGACTTCGATAAGTTCAGGGTTAAAGTCATGTTCTTCACCCCAGCGCAGATACATGCGCAGCACCATATTGGCCCAGTCCTGCGCTTCGGTGCCGCCGGAGCCGGACTGAATATCCAGATAGCAGTCGGAAGCGTCCTGTGGACCCGAGAACATACGGCGGAATTCCAGCTCTTCCAGGCGCTTTTCCAGATCGCCCAGTTCACTGTTGGCATCATTGAAGGTTTCTTCATCTTCCTCTTCAATGGCCAGCTCCAGCAGTCCTTCGACATCTTCGAGGCCCGCATCCATATCGTCTATGGTCTTAACCACAACTTCCAGCGCCGAGCGCTCTTTACCCAGGGCCTGAGCGCGCTCTGGCTCATTCCATACTTCGGAGCTTTCCAGCTCGCGGCTTACTTCTTCCAGACGCTCTTTCTTGGCGTCATAGTCAAAGATACCCCCTAAGGAGCATTGTGCGGTCGGCAAGCTCCTTGATTTTGTTTTTTACCGGATTGACTTCAAACATGCGATTTCAACTTTCTTTGGTGTTAAGGACGTAGCAAACGAGGGATTTTAACCCAAGCAGCCGCTGAAACCTATGCCACTGCAGGCAGAAGCTTGATTTTTTTTCGCCGGTACTGCATTCAGAGCCGGTTCCGGTAAAACATCTGACACACTCTAGCGAATTCCGCGGTGAAAAAACTGTGACAAAAAATCAAATATGCCAACTTAATCAACAAATGAATCAGGTGATCATGCCGAGCAGCAGCCTTCAATGACAAACGATACCTGCAGCCATCTATTTGAAATTTCCATTGTCAGGGAGTCAATGATTTTTCAGCAAAAACTAGGCCTTCGAGCCAATGATGCGTACCCTTTTCAAGAGAAAATCATCTCGAATCTGCTACCGGTATTCTTCATACCTCAACCAAATAGCAACATACTCCAGCGTGCTTTTCCCGACTGACGCATTGAAATCCCAAGCGACAACTTCACCTCAGTTTAGTGCGCAGATATCTGTCAGCAAGATCTCCTGCCGAGCCAGATCACACTGAGTAAAATCCATTTTTCAGACAAGTGCACAGACTCGCCAAGCTTTGTGAATTCCCCGGCAAAAGCCTGTTCCAGCTCAATGAAGCAACTCACTCGATCGATATACTGCATGGTTATCAGCTTAATTAGTCCCTACTTCACCGCCATCGAGGTGAGCAAATAACAAGGCTGCCCATGTTTGAGATCTATATCGACGGCCAGGCCGTCAGCGCCTTTGAGGGCGAGACCCTGTTGCAGGCGGCCCGGCGGGCCGGCATCGACATTCCTTGTCTGTGTCACCATACAGACGCACACGCGGCTACCACAGAAGGCGCCGATCAACACCTGTGCCAACTGACCCGAGTTGACCAGGTAATGGTCGACGGTGACAGACCGCTGCTGGCCTGCTCGACTCCGGCAATCGCCGGAATGCAGCTCAAGAATCATACCCAGACAGTGCACAGTCATCGGCAGCAAGTGCTGAAACAGATCCTGAAAGATCACTTCGCCGATTGCGAAGCCCCCTGCCAGCAAGCCTGCCCGGCAGGCGTTGATGTGCAGTCTTACCTGTATCATATCGGTCAGGGCAACCACACAGAAGCGGTGCGGATCCTCAAGCAGACGCTGCCTCTGCCGCTGTCTATCGGCCGGGTCTGCCCGGCATTTTGTGAAAGCGCCTGTCGCCGCGCCCTAATCGATGAGCCACTGGCAATACGCCAGCTAAAACGCCACGCCGCCGATCTGGATTTGGCCGATGCCGAACCCTATCAGCCGCCCAAGGCCGACCCCAGCGGCAAGAAGGTCGCCATAATCGGCGCCGGTCCCGCCGGGCTCAGCGCCGGGTTTTTCCTCGCCAATCAGGGCCATGAAGTAGACATCTTTGAGGCCGCCCCCAAGGCCGGTGGCTGGCTAAGATACGGCATTCCAGAGTATCGCCTGCCCAAGGCGATACTCGATAAAGAGATAGCTCTGCTGGAGCGCAGCGGCATTCGCATTCACACCAACACAGTCATAGGCGAGCATATCCTGCTGCCGAAACTGGCCGAGGAGTATCATGCCCTCTGTCTGGCGATGGGCGCGCAAAAGGCTGTGCCACTCGACTATCCTGGCAGTGACCTGCCCGGCTGCTATCTCGGGGTCGACTACCTTAAAGATCTGGCAATGGACCACCAGCTGGTCACAGGTAAAAAGGTAGCCGTTGTCGGCGGCGGCAATACCGCCATAGATTGTGCCCGCAGCGCCAGACGCCTCGGCGCCGAAGTGACCCTGATCTACCGGCGTACCAAAGAGGAGATGCCGGCCGAAGCCTTTGAAATTCATGAAGCTGAGCAGGAAGGGATCCACTTCCTACTACTGACCAATCCTGTGGCCAACCATGCCGGCAGTGACGGCCGTCTTGCACGAGTCACGCTTGAAAAAATGTCTTTAGGCGAACCGGATGCCTCCGGCCGCCGCCGACCTCAGCCCAGCGGCGAAACCTTCGACTGCGAGTTTGATACCCTGATCGCCGCCGTGTCCCAATCACCGGATCTGGCCTTTCTGCAACAGGCCGAAAACCGTCTGCTGCAAGGCGCTCCGGCGCTCAGCCGCTGGAATACGATCAACGGCTGCGACATCACACTGAGTACAGGGCTGGAAAAACTGTTTGTTATCGGTGATGTACGCCGCGGACCCGCCACTGCGGTGGAAGCGGTCGCCGATGGTCGCCGCGCCGCCGAGGCCATAGATGCCCTGTTCAATCAGGGGCTCAGTTGCCCACTGACGCCGGTGGCGTTCAATGCCAGCAAGGCTATAGGGCTCAAGTCCCAACAGGATTTACCCAAAGGTCTTTTCCCCTCACAGGTGAAAAGTGCCAGAGTCAAGATGCCGGAACTGCCGGTAGCCGAGCGCCTGAGTAACTTTGCCGAAGTGGAGCTGGGACTGACGCCGCAAATGGCCGAAGCCGAGGCCAAACGCTGCCTCGAATGCGGCTGTCAGGCCAATATGGACTGTCGCCTGCGAGACTACGCCAGTGAATACAAGGTCAGCAGCCAGGGCTTGCTAGAGCAAGATAGCAGTGGCGACTCGGCGCTGCAGGCCAGACACTTTGCCCAGGACTTGAGTGCGCCTTTTATCCGTTTCGACGCCAATCGCTGCATCAGCTGCGGCGCCTGTGTTGACATCTGCCACAGTCGCAGCGGCCACAAGGCCATCAGCTTTGAGGCCGACCAATTCTCGGCGCTACCGGGAGGCAATAGCGAACGCCGGGCCCCCAGAGCCGGTTTCAGCGTCTCCATGGCCGACAGCGATTGTGTTCAGTGCGGCAACTGCCTGCAGGTATGCCCGACCGGTGCTCTGGTCGATGCCCGCCACAAGACCCAAGGACAAGCACCCGATACCAAGGTGACCAGCACCATCTGCACCTATTGCGGCGTGGGTTGTCGCATCCGCTTCAAGGTAGACACTAGCCAGAATCGTATCCTGGCGGCCGAAGGTGATGTGCGCTCACCTGTGAACCAGGGCATGCTCTGCGTCAAGGGCCGCTTCGGCTTCGACTTTATCAACAGTGAAGAGCGCCTGACCCAGCCACTGATACGCCGTAACGGCAAGTTGGAACCCTGTAGCTGGCAAACGGCCATCAGCTATATTGCCGCCCACTGGCAAGATCAATTGGAACAGTTTGGCCCGAGTTCATTCGGTGCACTGGCATCCGCCAAAGCCACCAATGAAGAAAACTTCCTGCTGCAAAAGCTGTTCAGAGCCGTTATCGGCAGCAACAACATAGATCACTGCGCCCGCCTGTGCCACGCCTCCACTGTCACCGGGCTCTACGATGCCCTCGGCAGCGGCGCCATGACCAATGATATTCCCGGCATAGAGGATTCAGATCTCATCTTTATCCTGGGCTCGGATACCGACTGCGCTCACCCCATCATAGCCTCGAGGATCAAGTCGGTTGTCAATCGCGGCAAGGCCAGACTCCTGGTCGCCGATCCCAAGCGAGTCAGCATAGCCGACAGTGCCGAGCTGTTTGTGCGTCATCGCCCCGGCACAGATGTGATGCTGCTCAACGCCATCATGCAACAGATACTGCTCAACGACTGGCATGACAAGGCCTATATCCGCAGCCGCACCACAGGCTTTGAGGCCTTGCGCGAAGAGTTGTTGCGCCCGGATTACAGCTTGGAGCAAGCCGCCAGGGTGACAGGTGTCAGCAGCAGCGAAATAGCGGCCATGGCCAAAATGCTGGGCACAGCCCAAAAGACCGCTCTCTACTACGCCATGGGGATCACCCAGCACACCACAGGCCATGACAATGTCACCGCCATTGCCAACTTGCAGCTATTGCTGGGCAACCTCGGACTCGACGGCGCCGGGATCAACCCCTTGCGCGGCCAGAGCAATGTCCAGGGTGCCTGTGATATGGGGGCCCTGCCCAACTATTTCAGCGGCTATCAACGTCTGGATAACGATGCTGCGCGGCTGAAACTGGCGCGGGCCTGGGGCACAGATAAGCTGAGTCCTGAGACAGGTATTCCAGCCTCTCATATGATGCAGGCGATTTTGGATGGCAGGCTGCAGAGCCTGTTTGTCATGGGCGAAAACCCGGTACTGAGCGACCCTGACCAAGCCCATGTGCTCAAAGCGCTGAAAAAACTGCCATTTTTGGTAGTACAGGATATCTTTCTCACCGAAACTGCCGAAATGGCCGATGTGGTATTGCCGGCAGCGGCCTTTGCCGAAAAGCGCGGCCACTTCACCAATACCGAGCGCCGGGTTCAACGACTGGAAGTCGCCTTGCAATCGCCAGGTAGTGCCCGTCCGGACTGGCAGATACTACAGCTGCTGGCCAATGCCATGGGCGCCGACTGGCACTATGGCGATGAACAGGCAATTTGGCAGGAAGTCACCGCCCTGACCCCCAGCTACGCCGGGATCAGTTGGCGCAGAACCACGGATAACCCGGCCGGGCTGCAGTGGCCCTGCCCAGATGAGCAACATCCGGGTACCCGGGTATTGCACCGCAACAGCTTTACTCACGGCAAAGGGCGACTGCAGCCGGTCAATTATCGTTTACCGGCTGAGCTGCCGGACGGTGATTACCCCTTGATGCTGTCGACCGGACGCCTGCTGGAGCAGTTCCACACCGGCACCATGACCCGTAAAACCGCCGGACTGGACGAACTCGGCTCCCCCAGAGTGATGATCTCTGTTGAGGATGCCGAGCGTTTGGGCGTCGGCAAGGGCGACTGGCTCAAACTGGAAAGCCGCCGTGGTGAGATATTCATTCAGGCCTTTGTCAGCCGCCGGGCTCAGCCTGGGGTGCTGTTCCTGCCATTCCATTTCGTGGAAGCCGCGGCCAACAAGCTAACCATTAATGCGCTGGATCCCGTGGCTCACATTCCCGAGTTCAAGGTGTGTGCCGTCAAGGCTGAGCGCGCCGAGGCACCTCCGGCAGCTTGAAACTGAGCAGTAAAAACGGCGCCTATATAGAGCGCCGTTTTTGTTTTCTTCTTTTCCCAATTATTGAGATTAGAGGGCTACAGGTATTAAACCCTGAATTGATTCACCAGTTGTCCCAGATTATCGCCACTGTGGGACACTGTCTGGCTGACTCTGGCCGCTTCTTCGCTGGAATGCAACAGCTCGGCGACTATCTCCTGAATCGCATAAACATTACGGTTAATCTCCTCAGTCACCGAACTCTGCTCTGTGGCAGCTGTGGCAATTTGGGTACTCATATCATTGATGGAAGTAACTGAGCTGGTCACCGCCCCCAGACTTTCGGAAATCAGTCTGGAAGACTCGACACTGCGATGGCAGCTTTGCTGGCTCTCTTCCATGGCACTCACCGCCTGGCTTACCAGACGATGCAACTCACTGAGCATCTCGTTGATCTCCAATGTGCTGGCCTGAGTGCGGCTCGCAAGACTGCGTACCTCATCGGCGACCACGGCAAAGCCGCGCCCTTGCTCACCGGCACGAGCTGCTTCAATGGCAGCATTGAGTGCCAATAGATTGGTCTGCTCGGCTATGCCACCTATGACAGACAGCACGCTGTTAATTTTCTGCGACTGTTCGTTGAGCGACTGAATATGATCGGCGGCGCTGTTAATCTCTGCCATCAGGGTAGAGATTTCGGTCAGCGAAGTATCAACACACTCCTGGGCCTTAGCCACTTCATCGCTCGCCACATGGGTCGCCTCCGCCACCTGGGTGGTGTTCATCGCCACTTCCTGGGCAGTGGAAGACATCTCGGTAATAGCGGTCACCACCTGATCTGTTTCATTGTTATGGTTGGCCAACTGCGCCGCTATCGCCTGAGTCTGGGCATGAATGGAACCAGAGGCATCCTGCACCTCGTGGGTAGCGGTAGTCACGTCACGGATGATGTGTTGCAACTTGTCGACAAAGCGGTTGAATGCCTGCCCTAACTGGGCAATCTCATCATCACCGCGCACCTGCAAACGCTTGGTTAAATCCCCTTCCCCCTGAGCGATATCGTTGAGGTTATCCAGCATGTAGCGAATAGGAGTCACTGTTCGCTGCGCAGCAAACAGAATAAGCATAGCGGTGATCAGGGTGATGATTATGACTATCATCAGCGTCAACCATAACTTTTCTTCCATATCTGCCAATGCCGTTTGCCGATACTCGGCTACAGAAGCCTCAATATCATCGACATAAGCGCCGGTACCTATGATCCAGTCGGTGCCTGGAACCATGGCGGCATAACCTATTTTTTCCACCAGCTCGTTGGTGCCGGGTTTTTGATAGTAATAAGTAAGGATACCGTCACCACTGCGGGCTGCATTCAGCAAGCCCACTATGATCTTGGTTCCCTTGGGATCTGTCATCCCTATCTGATCTGTCCCTTCCAGATTAGGCAGTAAGGCATGAAACAGGTTTTTACCTTTACCATCATAGACAAAGAAATAACCTGCGCTGCCAAAGCGAACATCCCGTAAGGCCGCCTTATAGTCTCCACCCTGACTGCGCTGAAAACTGACAATCTCTTTGGCGACTTCGGTCACATGCATCAACTCCTGACGACGCTCGTTAAGCAGCTTTTCTCTGAAGTTGGTAATTTCGCTTTCAAGCGCATCCGATTCTACTGTCCAGGACGCCAGCATCAAAACAATGGAAACCGTCAACAATGGTAACAGAGCAAGTAAGAGTAACTTATTTCGTAAACTTAGACTGGACACTTAGGTTTTCCCCCAGGAAATGAAATCTCTACAAATTATAGTAACTTTGTTTACCTTAAGTTCGGATAAATAAATGCCCTAGATCAAAGTTAAACCATTTGCTTACATAAAGAGAGTCAAAACAGCGCCCATAGCCGCAAAGCCGAATACCAAAAATACCAAAGATAACCGCCACAGTTTAAGCAGCATAAAGCCGGTCAACACCATGGCGATATCAACCGGACGGGTCACGGCACTGGTAAATACCGGCTGATAGAGAGCGCTCACCAGCAAACCTACGACTGTGGCATTAATCCCCATCACCATAGCCGCCATTTTCGGGCGTTCGGCAATTCCCTGCCAGCCGCGGATCACCGCCAGCAACAACAGGAAACCGGGCAGAAAAATGCCCAGCGTTGCCACCAAGGCGCCAATAAGGGCATTTTGCGGCCACAGTTCGGCCCCAAGATAAGCAGCCAAACTGAACATGGGACCGGGAAGGGCTTGCGCCAGGGCATAGCCTGTAAGGAACCTGTCATGATCTATGCTGTTTGCCAACTGACTCTCAAGCAAAGGCAGTACCACATGGCCGCCGCCGAATACCATAGCGCCGGTCTGATAAAACTGCTTAAAGAGTTCAGCCAAAGGGTGAGCAAGTAAGGGACCTGTAAGCAGCAATAAAAACAGAAATATCAATAAAGCACTCCAGTTTAGCTGCATGCTTCCCGGCTTGGCCGGCATTGGTGCATCACGATTGAGCCAGAACAATCCACTAATGGCACCGACAAACAGCAACAGCAACTGAGTCAAATTCCCCGGCCATAAAAGCAGGATCACTGTGCTCAACAAGGCCAATACCTGAGTGGTGCGGTTGCGACAAAATTGCTTGAACATCCCCCAGGCAGCATCGGCGACCACCACCACAGCCAATAACTTGAGCCCGGCAATAACCCCCTGAAATAAATCGCTGGAGAGATATTGATAGCTGCTGACAGCCAACAGAAACATCAATAGAAACGAGGGCAAAGTAAAGCCGATAAAGGCCAGTACCGCCCCGGGAAGGGCTCCGCGGCGGTAACCTATGGCAAAGCCGACCTGGCTGGACCCAGGGCCGGGCAGAAACTGACTCAAAGCCACCAAGGACGCATAATCTTTATCATCAAGCCAACCCAACTCTTCGACAAAAGTCTTGCGAAAGTAACCTATATGCGCCGCTGGGCCACCAAAACTCACCAGTCCCAAAGAAAAGAAACGAACAAAAATCTGCCACATCTGTGTTGGCTCTATACTTGTTTGATCTGGCTCCATTGTATGACATAAGTGTGACACTTATCTTATATTCATAGGCTTAGTCTTTAGGCGTACGGCAAGACAAACAAATGAACAGGCAACTGAGAGTCAGCCATAGCCTCTCAACTAGCTGTATTTATGACAAAATAGCGGTAAATCCCCCCCTGAATCTCGACCTTCCCACACGTAGGCAAGTATATCCGTTCGGAATCAACCACAGTCTCTTGGCTGTCTTAACGCCATCGCCAGGCGCGGCCCAGCAACATAAGCAAAACATTTAATATTTATTCAATGACGGCTAACACCGAGTATGGCCATAAACCCAAAGCTACTTGGCTAAAAATAAACCGCAACAAAAACAACGACCAATAATAGTCCTACCCACAGTAAACCAACCAGCATTGAGCTGACTACCAACACTTTTGACACCTGTCAATTTTAATTGCATAGATATTCACAAAAACATCAAATACAATCACCACAAAAGAACCCAAAACATAATACTTTTGTAGCATTTTGTAACTTGGTTAAATTTTTACAGACTTTTAACAATTGTTTATTTAGATTCAATGAAAGTTAGCAGGAAGTAGAAGTAAGCTATGAAGCTTTGGTGGTACGCGATATTGATGCTTGGCCTTCAGTTGCCCCTGACTGCAGCAGCTGAAGAAAATGCGACGGAAACTGTCCCTGTGGATGAGTTCAGACTCGCCCTCGCCCTGGGATATGGTCGGCTGGACAATCCCAGAGTGCATGCCAAGCCGATAGAAACCTTCCTGCTGCCATCCTGGAGCTACTACTCAAAACGCTTCTATCTGGAAAACTTCACACTGGGCTACAGCCTTCATGAGTCGGACAACTTGCTATTCGACCTGCAAACCAAGCTCAATGAAGATGGATTCTTTTTCGAGTTTGATGGGCTTAACAAGTTGTTTTTAAGCGACATCATAGGCTTCTCTCCCCACAAGGGACAGGTCGTACGCCCCAACAGTAACAGCGAACCTACCCTTAACGAAATCAAGCGCCACATCTCCTACCTGGGTGGAGTTTCCGTCACTTGGATCACCCCCTACACAGATATCAATCTGGGCTTGTTTCAGGACATTTCCGGGGTACATGACGGCAATGAGCTGCAATTCAGATTGAAAAAGAGCCTGCTCTATTCCTGGGGAGCTTTAGGATTTGAGCTAGGCGCGATTCGCAAGAGTGAATCCCTGGTGCGTTACTACTATCAGCTTACGCCGGAAGAAAGCGGCCCGCTGAGACTGAGTTACACTCCCTCGGTCAGTATCAATTATCACGCCCGTCTGCTGGTTAATCTGCCACTATGGCAGGATATCAACCTGGTGGCGATAACCGAATACACCTGGCTTGACTCGGGGATCACCAACAGTCCCATGATAGACAAGGATGGCTATCTCTCAGGTTTCATCGGTTTGAGTTATCGGTTTTGAGGCTTCTATGAGTCGATGGCTACTGTGGTTACTCATGTTGACAAGCCCCTGGGCAAGCGCCTTGGGAGAAGAGCTTTGGCTGGCACCGGATACCTGCGCCATGACCAATCAGGAATCGGAATGCAGGCTGCAACTGCAACTCGAATTTCACAGCCAACAGCCTCGCTCTCTGTGCCTTTGGCTGGCCCACAGCACGGCACCTTTGACCTGTTTTCATCAACGCCGAGACTTCAGTTACAAGCTGCAATTGAGCCTGGTCAGGGATACGCTTATCGAGCTCAGGGATCAGCAAAACCGCACAGTTGCCAGCCGCTTGCTCAGAGTGGCTATCTATGAGCCCGTCAGCCGCAGACGGCGGGGCCTGAGTTGGGATCTGCTATGAAAGAAAAAATACTCCTGATCGAGGATGATCTGCCACTGGCTGAGCTTATTTGCACCTATCTGGCCAACGAAGGTTTCGAGCTGGTTCATCTGGACAATGCCGAAGCCGCACTCGCCCGTCAGGACAGTGACAGTTTCAGCCTGATCCTTTGCGATGTAATGCTGCCCGGTGAAGATGGCTTTTGTATCTACCCTCGTTTGGCGGCCTGTTATCTCTGCCCGCTGATATTCCTCACCGCCCGCGATAGTGAAGGCGATCAGATCCTGGGGTTGGAGCTCGGCGCCTGTGACTACCTACTCAAGCCTGTGGTGCCTCCCTTGCTGCTGGCACGAATACGTACTCAACTTCGTAACCGGCAACAGCTACCCGGACGTAAAGCTTTGTGTCTGCATGATCTACAGCTTGACCCTAACCAGCAGCAGGTGTTTATGGCAGGCTCGGCGCTGAGCTTTACCACCAAGGAGTTTGAACTTCTGTGGGTGTTTGTTATCAATGCCGGACGAATATTGTCACGGGAGTACCTGTTTGAGCAGTTTATTGGCCGTACCTATGATGGCCTGGACAGGGCCATAGATTTGAAGGTAAGCAGGCTGCGTAAACGCCTGGATGAACTACAGATAAGCGGTCTGCAGATCACCACAGTGCATGGCAAGGGCTACCTGTTCAACTACCAGCCCAATCAAGCCATGACCAGGGCTCGGGCATGAAATTTCAGTTCTATCGACTGTTCGGATTTCTGCTGCTGTCCTGCTCTCTGCTGCTGTGGAGTTTTGGCCAGTTAACAGAACAATACCGCAGCGAAGAAGCCAGTTATTTGATCTCGGTGGACGACTTATTGCAGACCCGGGGTCAGGGCGCGCATCTGTCGACTCTTGCCGCCGGCAGTCTGGCACTGCCCACTAGCCTGAGACAGCTACTCAACGAGGGGCAGACCTTAGCGCTGCGTCACTCCAGCGGCGAGCTCTACTACTACAAGCAAGGCTCAGGCACTGAGCTGCTCAGGTTTGGCCCGGTAACAGAGAAGCAAGATAAAGAGGACATCACCAGTTTGATCTTGCTCGGTTTCTACTCCAGTCTGACCCTGGTTGCCATCTTGCTTATCTGGCCTGTGTTTCGCGATCTCCATACCCTGCAGCAAAGCGCCATTCGCTTTGGCCGTCAACCTTCGCTACAACCGCTGACCATACGTAAAAGTTCGGCTATCTTTCCGTTGGCTCAGGCGCTTTATAGCATGAGCCACCAGATAGTGAGTTTTGTCCAGATGCATAAAGAGTTATCCCATACCATCTCCCATGAAGTACGCACTCCGCTCGCGCGGATGCGCTTTGCCCTTGAGCTGAGCAAGCAACAGATGGAGCCTCAATACGCAGCGCGCCTGGCCCAGGACATAGATGAGATAGAACAGCTGGCGGCCAACTACCTCTCTTTTGCCCGCCTGGAGCATAAACAGGGAGAGCTATGTCATGCATCACAATCCATCGCTGACTTTATTCAGGCGCTTGAGCAGAAATACAGCCTCTATAGCCGTGACTTCCAGATAGGATTTCACTCTGTGCCGGGCCAGGCACAATTCGATAAGACGGCAATGAATGTGGCCTGCCAAAACCTGATCCAGAACGCCATGCGTTTCGCCGAAAAAGAGATACAGGTGAGTTTCGAGCAAAGCCAAAGCCATAACTGCCTCAGAGTCGAGGATGATGGCCCTGGCTTTGAAGATAAGGGGAAAAAACTACTGGCGGCCTTTGCCAGAGATGCCAAACAAAGTGATGGCAGCGGCTTTGGCCTGGGGCTTTATATAGTGCGCAAGATTGCCATCTGGCACGGCGGCAGGCTGGAGCTGAGCCGTTCGCAATCCCTGGGCGGCGCCGCCATCAGCCTGTGTTGGCCAAGAGAATAAGCGCCACTGTCTTAGCCTCGACTCAGCAGCACCAGCACCTCATAGTGATCCGTGTGCGGGAACATATCGAACAGCTGCACCTTGCGCACACGATAGCCGCTGATAGCCGCCAGATCTTTGGCCAAAGATTCAGGGTTACAGCTGGAATAGAGCAGATGCGGCGGCGCAAAGGTCGAAATAGCCTGGCAAAGCTCTGCCCCTATACCGCGTCTCGGCGGATTGACTATCATAAGATCCGGTACTTCTCCTGCCGACTGCGCCGCAGCAAAACTGCCCGAATCCAGCGCTTTGAAGTCCACCCGCTCAAGTCCCAGCTTTTCGGCGGATAACTTGGCGCAGGCGATAGCTTCAGCCTCGATTTCAATCCCCGTAAGCTCTGTGTCTTTGCTGGCGCAGTGCAGCCCAAAACCGCCGACACCACAGAAGAGATCCCAAATAGACTCAGGCTTCAGCTCACTGACCCAGTCTTTGGCGCTCTGATAAAGGGCCGCCGCTACTTGTGGGTTGGTTTGAAAGAAACTCTTGGGGCGGATATAAAGAAGCACGCCATTGAAGGACTCCTCCAGACGCTGCGCCTCGGTAAGAAAAATCTCTTGCTCACCTTCGAGCCGGGCCATATGAACCGGCTGCAGATTCACAGATACCAGCTTGATGGCAGGAAACTCTGCCAGTAGCTTTGGCAGCTCACGTTCAATCCTCTCGATGGATTGCCTGGAGCGCAACACAAACCTGAGCATAAAGTCGCCGCTGATTTCGGCGCGGGTCAACAACACAAACTTGAGTTCGCCCTTGGCCTTATCTACCCGATAGGGTGGGATCCCGGCCTGACGCACAAACAGCTCAAGCCGATGCAGCAAGGCCTGCATATCGGCAGGATAGAGAGGACAATCGCATAGGCTCACGGCCTCACCACTCGGGGAGACTATCCCCAGAATGGGTTGATGGGCGGCGCCGAGTGCCACCATCTTGGCCTTGTTACGAAAACCCAGGGACGGCCCGCTGACAGGAGCCAAGAGTTCAAAGGGCGTGAAGGGGCTGAGCAGCTGCGCCAACTGCTCGCTCTTGGCGGCCAGTTGTTGCGCCATTGGCGTTTCTATGTGAGTACAGGAGCGGCACTTGCCCTGCGCAAAAAAATCACATTTCACTCTGATATATCCCAAGTTTCCAATTTTGCCCGGCGGCAAAAGCGGCACACTTTAGCCTGTTTCCCCCTAAAAATCATCCCAGCATCAGCTTGTCGACATCCGCTTTGGGGCTGCGTTTGCCAAGTACCTTGCTTATCTCTGCCGTCACCGCCTTGGCAGTGGCACGAAAGGTGGTTAACTTACCGCCGTATAGTGTCAGCAACCTGGGATGAGAATAACGCTGGTACAATTGTACCTCCCGCGGCCGCCCAAAGGCATCGCCATCGCCCTTGGGCAGCACCCGCATGCCACTGAAATGCGCCAATACCTTGGCTTCAAGCGCCTCTGTAGTGACAGAACCCATAAAACTGCCAGAATTTCCAAAATAGTGCCGATAGATCCCCAGCAGATAAGCTATCTCCTCTCGGGTGATCTGCGGAACCGGTCCCTGGCAGAGGGTTTCCGTGGTGCCTATCAGCGTCTTGCCGTACCAAGGCATCACGAATACCACCCGTTCATCGAAACAAGACTCCAGATAGAGCACCCCGGGCGGCGCAGGAATATCCAGAAGCAAATGACTCCCCTGCACCCAGTCTATTGCCGTCTGGGCTATGGGCGGTGTCACCCGCGCCAGCAGTTCGTTGACAAAGGCGCCGGCGGCGTTGACCAGAAAGCGGCAGTGCAGCATTTTGTCGCCATCCGCATCCCGATAACTCAGCTTACATCCCTGAGGCTCATGCTCTATCGTCAAACACTCGGCGCCCTCACGGATATCGGCACCGAGCAGCCTGGCGCTGTCGGCCACCGCCTTGGTCAGCAAGGCATCATCCGTCTGGGCATCCCAGTATTGGAACATATGGGTCATTCCTGCCAGCTTGAGTCCGGGAAAGCTCCCCCAGGCCCTGGCCGGCAGACTACGAAAACGGCCCAAGCGGTCAAACTCGCTCAGCAAGCCGTAGAGGCTGAGACCAGCCCTGAGGGTCAAGGCGCCGCGGCGACTGTCGCGATAAACCGGGATAAAGAAAGGAACAGCCTTGACCAGTGTCGGCGCCAGACGTAATAACTCGCGCCGGGCCCGCAGCGATTCACGCACCAGATCCAGTTGCCCGGACTCAAGGTAACGTAAGCCGCCATGGATCAGTTTGCTGGACTGGGAGGAGGTTCCCGCCGCCAGAGTGGACTTTTCCAATAGCACCACGGAATAACCGGCTGCCGCGGCGCACTGCGCCACCGCCACGCCGGAGATGCCGCCACCTATAATTGCCAGATCAACCTGTTCCATCAGCCTCTTTCCGTTAACGTTCCAATTGCTGCCATAGGGTGTCACACAAGCTTTTCAGTTGCTGCAACTCCTCCCGCGGCATGGCGCTGCGACACAGCATCTGCTCGGGCACATCGACGGCGCGCGCTTGCAAAGCCAGTCCGGCATCGGTGAGCGTCAATACCCGCACCCGCTCGTCCTGTTCACTGCGGCCTCTTAACAGCAAGCCTTTTGTTTCCAGGCGTTTGAGCAAGGGCGTCAAGGTGCCTGAGTCCAGATGCAAACGCTCACCCAGCGCCTTGACACTGATGCCCTTGTGTTGCCAAAGCACCAGCATGGCCAGATATTGCGGGTAGGTAAGATCCAGGGCATCCAGCACAGGCCGGTAGGCCCGCACCATAGCATTGGCGGCACTGTATAGCGAAAAGCAAACCTGGTTTTCCAGGCACAGGGGCTCGTTTGACATATGCAAACCCTAAACACAATTTAATTGTGCACAATATACTTGCTTCAAAAACAAATATCGACATATCATTGCCAGCAACTATATTGCGCACAACTTAAATTAAGGAAACTATTATGCTCTATCACACTCAAGCCACAGCCAAAGCCGGCCGCAACGGCGAAGTAGCCACCCATGACGGTGCCCTGTCCTTGACCTTAAGCTATCCCAAGGAGATGGGCGGGACAGGAGCCGGGGCCAATCCGGAACAGCTGTTTGCCGCCGGTTACGCCGCCTGTTTCTCCAACGCTATTTTACATGTGGCACGCCTGGGCAAAATCAAGCTTACCAGCGCTCCTGTCATGGCCGATGTCGGCCTGGTCAGTCAAGATGGCGGGTTTGGGCTAAAGGTATCTCTGACTGTCACTCTGCCGCTTGCACAAGCCGAGGCCGAAGCCTTGGTGCTCGAGGCCCACAGTGTTTGCCCCTACTCCAATGCCACCCGCAACAACCTTGATGTGGGGCTCACAGTGAATGATATTAAGATCAACTGAAGCTCTGATATTATTCAGTCAATTTCTTGGCAAGATATAAATAAATGTCGCAGCAATTGAAATTATATTTATTGCGACATTTTTCCGTCATTCGTTCTGTATTATGACGCTGTCATTCAGCAAAGGTTGATATTCATATAAAATTGATTTCCCCTGAACAATCGATTAAATTTGCGCCTCAAAAGTGGACAAGAACAATAATAAAGTCATAGTCAAAGGAGAATGATATGCGCGCCCTGATTCTGGGATTACTGCTGTTTACCGGCGCGACCCAAGCCACCTGTGAGAAAAGCGTTCTGCTTGGCAATGTTGATTATGCCAAGAACAGCTCTTATTTCAGTAGCCGGGATTCTTTGCAACTGGATAAAATTGTTGCCGATAATAGTGATAATTCAAGCGGCTATCTGTTATTGGAATTCAATATGGATAATTCTATCGGTGATGAAGAATTACAAAAATATAATATGTGGCTTGCCAATAGACGAATTGAACGGGTTAAAGAGTATTTAACCGCAGCACACTTCTCTCACCCCATAGTCACCCGTATTCGCACGGCAACCCATAAAGACAATCGCGAAGTGAGTCTGCATTGGTGTAATAACCAACAAATGATGGCGACCATAGAAAAACCGCGCAGCGCCGAGTAACGCCGTTTTTTCTGGTGATATTGATAAGCGGCGACGAGCTTACCGGCCCTATAGTCCCAACCGTTCCCCTTACTATCAGCGCTTATCCGCCATCACTCTCGGTTATGAATAACCCAGAGTGATGGCAGCCAGTGACTGCCACTAAAGTTTAAAACGCCCCACTTCACGGCGCAGCGAGTCTGACAACTCCGCCAACTCTTGCGCTTTGACAGTGGCACTGTTGGCCTCCTGTGACAAGGTATGAGAAACCTCACGAATCGACTCGGTATTACGGTTGATTTCGCTGGTAACAGAGGTCTGCTCTTCGGCCGCTGTAGCTATCTGGCTGGCCATATCGGATATCTGGGTAATCGCTTGGCTTATCTGCGCCAAACTGGCACTGGCCGATTCGGCATCCATCACACTGGTTTCAGCCATCTGATGACTTTGAGCCATGGAGTTCACTGCCTTGGCAGCGGTTTTTTGCAAGGTCTCAATCATGGTCTGGATCTCTTGTGTCGACGCGTGAGTACGCTGCGACAACACCCTGACTTCATCGGCCACCACGGCAAAGCCACGCCCCTGCTCACCGGCTCTGGCGGCTTCGATAGCGGCGTTCAAAGCCAATAGATTAGTCTGCTCGGCTATACCGCTGATGGTCAGCAAAATGCTGTTGATCTTCTGTGAGTGCTCATTGAGCTCGGCGATGATCTGACTGGCGGTATCCACTTCCTGCGCCAAACCGCGAATCGACTCCTGGCTCTGCAGCACCTGCTGTTGCCCACTGCCTGCAAGGCCGACCGCCGACTGCGCCGTCTGTGCCGTCAGTTCGGCATTGCTGGCGATCTCCTCGGTAGCACTGGCCATTTCGGTCACAGCAGTTGCCACCATAGTGACTTCGTCCTGCTGTACTTCGATACTCTGGCTATTACTCTCGGCTGAATAGCGGGTCTCCTGTGCCTGGCCAGCCAACTGCTGGGCTATATCACTCATACGAGAAATCATGCCGTGCAGGCGTTCAACAAAACGATTAAAACCGGCGGCGAGCATGCCTATCTCATCGTGCTGATTACGGGTCTCGATGCGGACCGAGAGGTCCCCTTCCCCTTCAGCAATATCGTTGAGCGCCTTGGCCAGACGTTCCAGATCGCGGAACTGGCTCTTGAACACCAATACCAGCAACAGACCAAAGCCCACCAAAAACAACACGCCCACCGCCGACATCCACCATGCCAGCTCGGTGGCCTCGGCCATGATGCTGGCCTTATCCATCACAAACATCAGTGCCCAATCTGTGTGAGGCACAGCCGCCAGGTAAAACAGCTTGCTGCTGCCGTCGAATGCCATCTCATCCAGGGTATTGGCGCTGATCCTGGCGCTGAGCCACTGCGGATTGAAGGCACTGCCAAGGCGGCTGAACTGCTGGCCGTTCAGCTCCTTGTCCGGATGGCTGATAATCAAGCCTGAGCGCTCAAGCATCACGGCATAGCCGTCACCCGGCACCTTGAGGGTTCGCACCGCATCTGTCAGTTGATCTATGGTGAGGTTAGCCGCTGCCACGCCCTGCAGGCGACCGCTGTTCATTACCGGCTCGGCTATGGTGACCACCAGTTTTTGCAATGTGGCACTGACATAAGGCGCCGTCATTATCATGGCTCCTTCCCGCTTGGCATCCTGATACCAAGGGCGAACCCGGGGATCATAACCGGCCGTATTCAGGCTGGGATCCTGACGGTACATGTTGCCCTGCTCATCGCCGTAGTAGGTCAGCGCAAAACCGCTGGCCTCATGGGCCTGCATCAGAAAAGGGGTGATATTGACCTCAGAGTTCCGCTGTAGCGTGCCCTTGAGACTGCTGACCGCCTGTTGTCTGTCATACATCCACTGCCCTATGCCGCCGGCAAAAGTGGTCGCCAATTGATCGACCTCGCGCTGGGTTCGCTGCATGGCATTATCACGAATGGAAGAGGAGGAAAGGCTAACCAGGGCGGCAACCGTAAGCAAAACGGCGCCCAAACTGACCAGCAGTAAGCGGGTTTTAAGCGTGAATTGCATAAGAGGTCCTATAAATTTTTAGGGTGAAGTAAAAGTTTAGCGGCAAAAAAGTAAATTACTGAAGTCGCTTACCACAATGGCACTATTCGAATGCGGTTTTATTACTCAATGCTTAACAAATGTCCATGTGTCTCACTTTAGGGACTTTTTCGAGTCTGCTAACAGTTTTGATGCTGCTTTATCATGAATACCAAGGCCTTGGAGTAAAGTATTCGTAGGGCACTTGTAGCCTGAACCGGGCTATGGGTCATTCAGATACAATTTAATCCCTCTTACACAGGTAAGCTTATGTTAAGAACCTTCTTTCTCTGCCTGTTACTGAGTTTCAGCGCAGGCCTTGCCGCAACCGAAAATTCGGCATCGCAGATCCAGTGGCAACAGGTGGATCAGCAAGGGCAGATCAAAATTCCTTTATATTTTGTCTGGTCCAAGACCTGCCCCCACTGCGCCGAAGCGCATCCATTCATCGACTCTCTACCGAAGCGCTATCCCTGGATAGAGCTGCACTCTGTGATGGTGGGCGCCGAAGGCACTCAGGAGCTGTGGCAACAGTTGGCCACAGAGACAGGAACAGAAGCCCGCTCAGTGCCCTATATGGCTACCTGTGGCAAGGCGATAGTTGGTTATTCCAGTGAAGAGGTGACGGGCCAGTTCCTACTCAACCGCCTCAAAAACTGCTATCTGCAGGCGGGCGGCCAGTTGAGCCCGGAAGATATGCCGGGGCAAACAAGCACTCAGGCAAGCACAGGTTCACCCCAGGCGCCGCTATTCGGCACCTGCGCCAATGACGGTGGCGACGGCACCTGTGATGCCACGGCTCTGGCGGCAGAGCCCGAAGTTCAGCCGGTAGAGTTGCCTCTGGTTGGGGTGGTGACACCTGAAACCATGTCGCTGCCAATCCTGACGCTGGTTCTGGCCGGTGTTGATGCCTTTAACCCCTGCGCCTTCTTTGTGCTCTTATTCCTGCTGTCCATCATGGTCAATGCCAAGAGCCGCGGCCGTATGCTGCTGGTTGGTGGCATCTTCGTGTTCTTCTCGGGCTTTATTTACTTCCTGTTTATGACCGCCTGGCTCAACATCTTCCAGCTATTGGGCGCCGGCAGTGATGGCGGGATGATTATTCTGGCGGCGGGGATCCTGGCACTGATAGCAGGCACTATCAACATCAAAGACTACTTCTTTACCAAGGGGGAAGTGACCCTCTCCATGTCGGCGGAAAACCGCAGCGGGCTTATCAAGCGCATGGGTAAGCTATCCAGCGCCTCCAGTTTAGCGACCATGATAGCCGGCACCACAGTACTGGCGATTCTGGCCAACGCCTATGAACTCTTGTGTACTGCGGGCTTCCCTATGATCTACACCAGTGTGCTCTCCATGCATAATCTGCCAAGCTTTGAGCGCTATATGTACCTGGTGCTGTACAACATCGTCTACGTTATCCCACTGGCCATCATAGTGATCGCCTTCAGCATGACTCTCGGCAAGCGCAAGCTGACCGAGAAAGAAGGCCAGACCCTGAAGCTGATGTCCGGCATCATGATGTTGGGATTAGGCGGCACCCTGGCGGTCAACCCGGCGGCGCTGCAGAGCGTCAGCCTGGCATTGGGGCTGATTATCGGTGCCATAGTCGTCACCATACTGATTGTCAGCATTAGAAAACTGTTGGAGCGCCGCCGTAAGGCCGCTTGATAGGTCACTCCTTGAGGTATAGACCCGCAGCACAAAGCCGAGTCGCCCATTGGTGGCTTGGCTTTTGCCGGACAAGCGGGAATTAGACTAAAGTTAAGGCTATTGACGCCGATAACAGTATCATGCCCGAGTCCCAACGTGACTCATTAACCCAGAGGAAAGCCATGACAGTTTCTCTCAACTCCCAGCCACTGCCGGTCAATATGGATACCGGCGCTGTCGGTGTTAAAGTCGCGCAACTGGCCAAACAGCAACAGGAAGCCGAAGGCGAAATCGCGCTGCAACTTATTCAGGCCGCCACACCGGCACAGGAACCAGCCGCTCCGGTTGGTAACATAGGCCACAACATCAATACCACAGCCTGATATTCCCAAGGTTCTGGCGATAAAAGTAAAGAATCCACCTTCTGAAGAAGGTGGCTTTGTATATGCCCCCTCAAAGGGGGCGTTGTTTACTCCAGCGTTAACTGAGTTTGCTCCTGCTTTTCTTCTTTCTCTTGATGCCGGACATAACGCCTTATTATCTCTTCATTTATTCCAACCGTATCGACAAAGTATCCTCGCTGCCAAAAATGGTTACCCCACATTTTGTTCTTCCTCAAGTATGGATATTTACTAAATAGTTTTAGTGCTATTTTGCCTTTGAGCGCTCCCATCAGTCTTGATATCGATAACTTTGGCGGAACTTTTATAACTAAATGAACATGGTCTACCTGAACATTTAACTCTACTACTTTGCACCCAAGTTACTCACTGTAAACGTGAATACAGCGGTAAACCTCCTTACCTACTTTGTTTTTGAGAATCCTAAAACGGTACTTTGGAGTCCAAACTATATGATATTGACATCGCCAATACACATGCGATGCTTGCTCGTATCTACTCATGCTTTTTGTCCTTTGACTTCGCTAAAAATCAAAAGAGCAATTAGCATGGGTAGCCTTTACAGGCCAAGCCTAAATTGATGATAACCACCTACTGAAGTAGGTGGTTTAGGGGCTGAAAA
>NZ_JBKORF010000007.1:0-86741 GCF_047314685.1 Shewanella sp. BJSY2023SW001 | reverse complement strand
GTCTTGCCATTTCTGCGATTACCAGGCTGCTTATCTTCAAGATGTTGGTCGAGCTCAACATTGAGGGCCGCTTCAGTAAGCTGTTTAATGAGTGGTGTGAGAATACCATCTTTGCCGGTCAGGTCTTTACCTGCACGCAGAGCTTCAATGGCGGCTTCCATGTCAAATGTAGGTTTGGTCATTTGAATATCCTTTTGGGTGTATATTACTCAAATGACACAGATTTATGAACACTACCAATTAGTTGTCTTGTGAGGTGTAGAATGAAATTTAAACTGTTATTGATTTTTTGTGTGTCTATGCTGTTTGCTGGATGTGCTTCTGTACCTACTGAAAGGGCGTTGCCACTTAAAATTTAGCCCTTAATAGGCTGTTTTTTATGACTGATTGCCTTGTTTTGGTTTAACCCCGAACACTTCAATGGAGTGTTGTTTACCCTTTAACTTGACCGGTCCTAAATTGGTGAGCTGATACTCGCTGTCATCATTTTCCAGCCTAGCTACCAGCGCGCCGGAGAGCAGCATCCTTTGTCCTAAGGGGTTACACTGATCCTGTAGTCGCGCTAGGGTGTTGAGCACGTCGCTGAAGAAGCTGATCTCTTGTTTTTGCACCCCGACCACAGCTGCAACCACTTGGCCACAGTGAGCCGCCGCCTTGAATTTGGGGACAAAACCATAGTGTTCTTCAAAATAGCGTCGCTGCCAATTGAGCTGCTGGCTGAATTCAAAGTAGATATTCATACATCTGTCGTTAATGATGCCGTCTTCCAGCGGCCAATGGATGAGCACGGCATCACCCATGTAACGATAGATCTCGGCATCATTGTTGGTGACTGTATCGGAAAGCAAGCTGAAACTGTCCTGTATCAGCCGGGCAAAGCGGTAATCCCCCAGAGATTCGGCATGGGTAGTGGAAGCTACCATATCGAGATAGAGAAATAGCCGCTGTTCATATCTGGGCTTGTGATACTTACCCAGACCTATGTTTAACAGGATCCTGGGGCCTACCAGTAGTCCCATCTGTTCAATAAAGGCGAGCCCGACCCTGACTACCACCAGATAAATAATTAACGCCTGGAATGAGGGACTATAGAGGATATGCACTGTCAGCATCTGCCTCAAGGTTGCCATATGGTTCTCTATGGCCCACATATTCAGGTACTGGGTCATATAAGCCAAAGTGGTGGCACCCAAGAGCAGAAACAGCCCTTTAAAAATGACGGAGAAGACATAGGGCAGGCGATTGATGGCACTGAAGTCGGCTATCAGGTTTGACATCCAGTGCAAGCTACCGAAAATAATTCCCATGTAGGCGGCCAGCGTCGCGAGATCCGCCGAGCCGACAGCCCACTGAGGTAGCTCAGTGGTTTGGGCATAGCGAAAAAATACAAAAGCTGCCATAGCTACTGTCCATGCCATTATGGCAAACAGAAGCTTTTTGGCCTGGCGACGCGCTCTCACGGGGTAACTTCTATCCTAAATTAACGGGCCTTCTCAGGATGCGCTAGTTTATAGAATATACCCCTCTGATTTCCAGTGGTAATTGTGATCTTAATCAAGGCAAGTGCCGATTAGAGGCGATATCAGCCAAAAAAGCGCTCAAGTAACCCTTTTGTGAACTGAGTTTTGAGATAAAAGCCCCTGGGGTTGGTCATCTGGATACTGCCATCCTCGGCAATACTCTCGGTTAACACCTTACTGTTGGCCGCCTTTGGCCTTAACTGTAATACTTCACCGTGCCTGGCCGTGATCTTGCTGACCTTGCCCATGCTGATAAGCTCCATGATTTCTTCCCAATCCTGGCGCAATAGCCTGTCTTCCTCGACGCTTGGTTCCCATAAAAGCGGCGAGCCGATACGTCGGACACCCGGGGGAAGATCTCTGTCCCCCTGAACCGGGATCCACAGTACCCGCTGCAATTTGTGATACACCAGACTCTGCTCCCAGCGCAGTCCTGAAATATTGGTTAGCGGCGCGACACAGACATAGGTGGTTTCCAGCGGCATACCGCGTTCATCTATTGGAATGCTCTTCAGTTCTACCCCAAGGTGCAGAAAGTCCTGTTCGGGCTTGGAGCCTGCGGTCGCTCCCAATGCCAGCTCCAGTAGTTGTCCGGTCCAGCCTTTATCACGGCGAAAGTCTTTGGGCACGGCTACCCCTAAAGATTCGGCGAGCTGTCCCAGAGTCAGCCCGGCGATATCGTCGGCGCGCTTTAGCAGTTGTGCCAAGGAGCTTGGCGGCAAGATATTGGTTTTCATGGCGTTGATTTTACCTGAGCGGGATTGGATAACAAGTTTGTGCAAAAAATGGTCATTGCGATGTCGGGTGAAGTCATCCCCAAAATTAATTTTTCTATCATTATGTTTTTATTGACTAAAGTTTTCATCTTCAACTATAGGGGAATGGATTTCCTGAGTTACTCGCCGATTTCCCCTGTGTTGCCAACAAACTTATCCACAGCATTTTGGGATAACTGAACAATTATGGCCGCATTAAAACAAATAATGGTCGGTGTCAACCGGGTTTTGACGCTGTTTTTCAGCTTGAAAGTCGAGTTTTTGTCCGTAGGGTGTGAATAAAGTTTTGTGACATTGCCGAGAAATTGCTTCTGATCGAGTGTGGGTTAAAAAGTGTACTATTGGTGGTTTGGTTGTGGTTGTATTCGTTTTTGTGCTTTGTATCATTATGTATTTTAAGTGTTTTTGTTGGGTTTGTGTCTTTGTCAATTAGGAGGGGAAGGTTGTAAAAAGCAGCGTTTCCAGAAGTTCAGCCGAGTTTCAAACAGAGATATCCACAGTTTTTGTGGATATCCACTCAAGCAGAGATGGTTAATTGTTGATAAAGTGGAAAAGCTTATTTGATTATCCAAAGAAAAAGCCGTAAATAGAGAATTGCTGCCGACGTGGGATTGTGAAACAATCGAATCATTGAAATTTATCGCTTTTTCGGAGTCCATGTGATTGACAGCGACGGTTTTCGCGCAAATGTGGGCATCATTATCTGTAACAGATTTGGCCAAGTAATGTGGGCCAGGCGTTTTGGTCAGCACTCCTGGCAGTTTCCCCAAGGGGGATTGGATGACGGTGAATCCGCCGAAGATGCCATGTATCGAGAGCTGTATGAAGAAGTCGGGCTCAGGCCGGAACATGTGCAGATATTAACATCCACCCGCTCCTGGTTGCGATACAGATTGCCAAAGCGTTTGGTGCGCCAAGACAGCAAGCCTGTCTGTATCGGTCAAAAGCAGAAATGGTTTTTGCTGCAGCTCAAGAGTCAGGATAGTGCCGTTAACTTGAATTCGTCCGGCCATCCTGAATTCGATGACTGGCGCTGGGTCAGTTATTGGTACCCTGTGCGTCAGGTCGTATCTTTTAAACGTGACGTCTACCGGAAAGTGATGAAAGAGTTCGCCACCACGGCTCTGGCATTGCAGACCCGGGAGCCTTCACGCCGAAGGGGACGACAAAGAGCAGCAGGCTGAGGTTTGATATCGAAAGGGGGAACAGGTGTTAAACACGCTCAGGGATATTACTCAGGCAGTTGCGGCCGCAAGGGATCTTGAGGCTGCCCTTGAGCTATTGGTCGGCCAGATAAAGGCCGCCATGAGCACTCAGTGTTGTTCTATCTATATTCTGGATAAAAATGAGTTGGTCCTCTCGGCCACTGATGGTCTTAAGCCCAGTGCCGTTGGCCAGGTTCGCATGCCGTTGACCGAAGGTCTGGTGGGCTTGGTTGCTGAGCGTGAAGAAGCCATCAACCTTGCCGATGCCAGAGCACATCCCAGATTCAAACTCTTTCCCGAAGTGGCTGAAGAGGAATATCGAGCTTTTCTCGCCGCGCCTATTATCTATCAGAAACAGTTGCTTGGCGTCATAGTGGTGCAGCAGCCCAGTGCCCGTCAGTTCAGCGAAGGGGAAGAAGCCTTTCTTATGACGCTGGCGGCGCAGTTGGCCATGGCTATTCGCGGCCTCAAACAAAAGGCCAGCGTCAAGGAAGATCAGCTGCAAATCCTGTTTCAGGGCACACCGGCTTCCAATGGTATCGCCATTGCCCATGCTTTGGTGCTGGGTGGTCAGATATCCCTGGAGCAGCCGGATCAAACCGCAACAGATATCCCCAATGAGCTTGAACGCCTCAAGGCGGCAATCGAGCGTTGCCGTAACACTCTGAGCACCCTGGCACAGCGTTTTGACCGCGAGCAGGATGAAGAGGTGGTGTCTATCTTCTCGGCGCTGCAGCTCTTGCTGGAAGAGGCCAGCCTTGGGGGCGAATATCGCGATGAAGTGCTTGCGGGTTGGTGCGCCGAGTCGGCGGTCAGCCGCGTGTCTTTGCGTTACATCACCCAGTTTATGGCGATGGAAGACCCCTATCTCAAGGAGCGGGCCAGCGATATCCGTGACTTGGGGCAGAAGGTGCTGCGCCAGTTGATTGAGCCGGAACGGTTGGAGCTCAATGCCGATAAGCCGGTTATTCTGGTGACCCGTGAAGCTGATACCACCTTGCTGGCCGAGTTTCCGCGGCAAAAGTTGGCCGGGATAGTGACAGAACTTGGCGGGGTCAACTCCCATGCTGCTATTCTGGCCCGGGCGCTGGGTGTGCCGGCTATCACAGGGGTCGACCAGGTTTTGGCTGCCGATATCGACAAGAAGCTTTTGGTGCTCAATGCCACCCGCGGTCAGCTGATGGTGTCGCCGTCTCCGGCCGTGGTCGGTGAGTACCGCAGTTTGTTGTCCGCCGAGAGAGCGTTACAGCGGCAATACGCCAGAGAACTGAACCTGCCGGCCGAGACGGTCGATGGCAAACGTATTCATCTATACATGAATGCCGGCTTACTCAGTGGTTTGGCCTCGGAAATTGCCGAAGGCGCCGATGGTATTGGGCTATATCGCACCGAAATCCCTTTCATGTTGCAGCAGCGTTTTCCCAGCGAGTCTGAGCAGGTCAAGGTGTATCGCCAGGTGTTGGAGGCGGCATCGGGGCGCCCCGTGGTGATGCGCACCCTGGATGTGGGCGGAGACAAACCCTTGCCTTATTTCCCCATCAAGGAGGAAAACCCATTTTTGGGCTGGCGTGGCATTCGTTTGTCGCTGGACCATCCAGAGCTGTTTCTGGTGCAAATTCGCGCCATGCTCCAGGCCAGCGGCAGCGGCGAGCAGCTGCATATTCTGCTGCCCATGGTCAGTAATCTCGATGAGATAGATCAATCGCTTGAATATATCGAACAGGCTTATTCCGAGCTTAAGTCGGATGTGAATCCTGAGCTGAAAAGACCCAAGGTGGGCATTATGCTGGAGGTGCCGGCGCTGCTGTTTCAACTGGATGAAGTTGCCAAGCGGGTCGATTTTGTTTCGGTCGGCAGCAACGATTTGACCCAATATCTGTTGGCGGTGGATCGCAACAACCCCAGGGTCAGCGCCCTGTTTGACAGTTATCATCCGGGGATATTGCGTTCGCTGAAACAGGCGCGGGAGACCTGCCGTCTATATGGCCTCGGTGCCAGTGTCTGTGGCGAGTTAGCCGGTGAACCCGGTGGTGCCTTGCTGCTGGTTGCTATGGGCTACAACCGCTTGAGTATGAACCAGGGGAGCTTGGCCAGAATAAATTATCTGCTGCGGCGAGTGCGCAGCGATGAACTCGAGCAGTTATTGGCCGAGGCATTGACACTCAAAAGCGGCAACGAAGTGCGGCAACTGGTGCACGATTATTTGGGGCAAAGAGAACTGGCAGCCATTCTCAATTGAACCTGCCATGCCGGGTATGGAATAACAACAAGAATTAAGGAACCTCTGTGGACGCATTTCTCTGGGTATTTGGTGTTTGTCTGGCGTTGGGCGCTTTTGTCGGCTTTATGGCCGGTTTGTTGGGGATAGGCGGCGGTCTTATCGTGGTGCCGGCGCTGCTGTATATTTTACCCAAGGTGGGGGTTCCTGCCGCGCAGTTGCCCCATGTCGCCATTGCTACTTCGTTGGCGGCCATTATTTTGACCTCTTTTTCATCCGCCCGCGCCCACCACAGCCGCGGCAATATTCCTTGGCCGCTGTTTAAATCCATGTTGCCGGGGCTGGCACTGGGGGCCTTGTGTTCGGGTTTTATTGCCGAGTTGATCCCGGCCGATGATCTGCGCCGTGCCTTTGCGGTGTTTGTTATTCTAATGGCCGCCCAGATGGCATTTCCTTTCCGTCCATCAGCGAAAGAGGGCTTGCCGCCATTTCCCGTGTTGCTTATCGTCTCGGCGATGATTGCCATTATTGCCGCCTTGATGGGGATAGGCGGTGGGGTGCTCTTGGTGCCTTTCCTCACTTGGTGTGGGTTGCAGATGCGTCAGGCGGTGGGTTTTTCATCGGCTACCGGCCTTATTATCGCCCTTTGGGGCAGTTTAGGGTATGTTATCGCAGGCTGGAATGCCCCTGATATGCCAAGTGGTACTTTGGGATATGTCTATCTGCCGGCTTTGCTGGGTATTATTGCTTCCTCAATGTTGGTTGCGCCTGTGGGGGTCAAAGCGGCCAGCACCTGGCCGACGCCTGTACTGAAGAAAATATTTGCACTTTTATTGGTTGTTGTGGGTCTTAAACTTATTCTGGCCTGATCTGCGCCTTGGTTAATTTAGGAATCGTCTTTCTGTTATGGCTTTAGAATTTCCCAATATTGATCCTGTGATCGTCTCTTTTGGCCCCTTTGAGCTGTTCGGCCAGACTTTTGAACCGGCTTTGCGTTGGTATGGTTTCATGTACCTGCTGGGCTTTTTGGCCGCTATGATACTGCTCAACCGTATGGCTGACAGATCCAAGGGGTTATGGAGCCGCGAGCAGGTCTCTGATCTGCTGTTCTATGCCTTTCTCGGGGTGATCCTGGGGGGCCGCATAGGTTATGTGCTCTTTTACCATCTGGATTACTTTATTGCCGACCCCTTGTACCTATTCAAGATCAGCGAAGGCGGCATGTCTTTCCATGGTGGTTTGATGGGGGTTATTCTGGCCATGCTCTACATCGCCTGGAAACAGAAGCGCAGCTTCTTTGCGGTGGCGGATATGGTGGCCCCTGTGGTACCTATCGGCTTGGGGGCCGGGCGTTTGGGTAACTTTATCAATGGTGAGCTTTGGGGCCGGGTGACAGATGTACCTTGGGCCATGGTGTTTCCTTCCGGTGGCCCTGAGCCTCGTCATCCTTCACAACTGTATCAATTTGCCCTCGAAGGCGTTGCGCTGTTTATTTTACTGCAATGGTTCAGCAAACGCAGTCCCAAGACCGGAGCCGTGTCCGGGATGTTTTTGCTCGGCTATGGTATCTTCCGCTGCATAGTGGAAACGGTCAGGCAGCCGGATGCTCAACTCGGGCTTTATTTGGGCTTTTTGACCATGGGGCAAATACTGTCAGTGCCCATGATCCTCTTTGGACTCTATCTGTTAATGCGTAATGCGCCGCAGGCCGGCGTGGTGAAGGACAAGCAGTAATGCAGCAATATCTTGATTTAATGCAACATATTTTAGATGCCGGTACCGAAAAAACTGACCGTACCGGCACGGGAACCCGCTCTGTATTTGGCTATCAGATGCGTTTTGACCTCAGTAAGGGGTTCCCCTTGGTGACCACCAAGAAGTGCCATTTGCGCTCCATTATTCATGAGTTGCTCTGGTTCCTGAAAGGGGACACCAATGTTGCTTACCTGCATGAAAATAAAGTGACGATTTGGGATGAGTGGGCCGATGAATCCGGTAATCTGGGACCGGTTTACGGCGCTCAGTGGCGTAGCTGGCCAACGCCCGATGGCGGTCATATCGATCAGATTACCCAGGTGATAGAACAGATCAAATCACAACCTGACTCCAGACGTTTGATTGTCTCCGCCTGGAATGTCTCCGAGCTCGACAAGATGGCGCTGGCGCCTTGCCATGCCTTCTTCCAGTTTTATGTGGCCGATGGCAAGTTGTCTTGTCAACTGTATCAGCGCAGCTGTGATGTGTTCCTGGGGCTGCCGTTCAATATTGCCAGTTATGCGCTGTTGACCATGATGGTAGCGCAGCAGTGCGATCTCGAATTGGGCGATTTCGTCTGGACCGGCGGTGATACCCATCTTTATTCCAATCATATGGAACAAACGGCGCTGCAACTCAGTCGTGAACCCAAGTCTCTGCCACAAATGAAAATTATTCGCAAGCCTGAGTCTATTTTTGACTACCGATTCGAAGATTTCGAGTTGTCAGGTTACGATCCTCACCCTCATATCAAAGCACCAGTTGCCATTTAAAAACAGTTTTTTAGCGAAATACCTCGTATATTTCGAGGTGTTTCGCAGAAACTTTCGATTATTCTTACCTAAATCCATCTACTACACTCAAATCAATTATGTTTTTGGGAGTTTAGTATGGAAAAGGCACTTCGGAATTTCCTGAGTCAGGAATCTGCCGGCGGCATCTTGTTATTGATTGCTGTAGCCTTGGCAATGGTCTTGGCTAATTCACCACTAGCCGGCGTTTATCAAGGTTTTTTGGATACCCCGATGCAGTTGCGTCTCGGGGCGCTGGATATCAACAAGCCCTTACTGTTGTGGATCAACGATGGTTTGATGGCGCTGTTCTTTCTGTTGATCGGTCTTGAAGTTAAGCGTGAATTACTTGAGGGAGCGCTGTCCAGCGTTTCCAAGGCATCTCTACCCACTTTTGCTGCTATAGGCGGCATGCTTGTTCCGGCCGCAGTCTATCTGCTGTTTAATGCCAATGACCCTGTGACCCAGGGGGGCTGGGCTATTCCGGCCGCGACCGATATCGCCTTTGCGCTGGGGATAATGGCACTTTTAGGCAACCGGGTTCCTGTTGCGCTCAAGGTGTTTTTATTGGCGCTGGCAATCATAGATGACCTGGGTGTAATCGTTATTATTGCGCTGTTCTATAGCAGTGATCTGTCGATGATAAGCCTGGTGATTGCTGCTGCTGCGGTTATAGGTTTGATTATTCTGAACCGCCGCGGTGTAACTGCGCTTGGCGCTTATGGCGTGCTTGGGGCCATTCTTTGGGTTGCCGTACTCAAGTCCGGGGTTCATGCCACTTTGGCCGGGGTGATCATCGCCTTCTGTATTCCGCTGCGCGACAAGCAAGGTGGTTCACCGTCCGAGCATTTGGAGCATACGCTGCACCCTTGGAGCACTTTCCTGATCCTGCCGGTATTTGCTTTTGCCAACGCCGGGGTAGCCTTGGGCGGTATGTCGCTGGAGAGCCTGGTATCGCCTGTACCTCTGGGGATCGCTTTGGGTCTGTTGCTCGGTAAGCCGATTGGTGTGGTGTTGTTCAGTTTTATTGCAGTTAAGTTGCGTCTGGCAGAGTTGCCTGAGGGCATTGCCTGGCGCCATATCATGCCTGTGGCTGTGATGTGCGGTATAGGATTTACCATGTCGATGTTTATTGCCTCGCTGGCATTTGAACATGGTGGCGTTGTCTATAGCGATTTGGCCAGGTTGGGGATCCTGATCGGATCTATGTTGGCGGCAGTCGTGGGCTATTTCTGGCTGTCAAAAGTGTTACCTGAAAAAGGAGAAAAGGAATGAAAACAAGCATAATGGCAGGACTCATTCTGGCGGGCTTAGCCCCTTTGGTTCAGGCGTCACAGATAGAAGCCTGTGTTGCAGACAAGGAAGCTGTCCTGTGTCAGAGTTACCTTGAGGGTGTTGTTGATGGTGCGCTTATGTATAAGCCTCAGGCGGTAGGTGCCCGCCTGGACAGCAACGGTTATGAAGCCCGCGCGCTTAAATATCGGGGTGGTAAGCGTTTTCAGGAAGCCAATCGCAAGTATTGCCTGGAGAGGATCCCGGATAGGGAGCAACTGGTACAGGGGATCAGCGAAGCTTTTGAAAGCGGCGAGGTCAAGGATATAGAGACACTGCAGCTTGCCGTGAATAATTTGCTGGACTGTCAGCGTTTGAAGTAAGGAGTCGGGGCAGCCTATGTCTCATTTGAACTATAACCACCTGTATTACTTTTGGATGGTGCATAAGCAAGGCTCAGTGACCAAGGCTGCCGAGACACTCTGTTTAACCCCACAAACCATTACCGGCCAGATACGCACTCTGGAAGAAAGGCTTAAGGGGAGTCTGTTCAAGCGGGTGGGGCGTAATCTGGCCCCCACTGAATTGGGCGAGTTGGTGTTTCGCTACGCTGATAAAATGTTCAGCCTCTCCTATGAGATGCTCGATGTGCTCAACTATCGCAAGGATGAGTCCATTCTGTTCGAGGTGGGCATTGCCGATGCTCTCTCCAAGGCGTTGGCTAGTCGAGTTTTGATGTCGGTTATCCCAGCCAATAGCTCCATGCATCTTGCCTGTTATGAATCGACTCACGAGAGTTTGATGGCCAGGCTCAGAGAACACAAGCTGGATATGATACTGTCGGACTGTGCCGGTGAGTCTCTCAAATATCCGGAAATTCTTTCCAAGAAACTGGGTGAGTGCGGTATTGCCTTCTTCTCGGCGCAGGAGTTCAAAAGTGGCTTTCCTGAATGTTTGGAAGAGGGGCCCCTGCTGATCCCGAGTCGGCGCACTTCCCTGGGCCAGCAGCTCTATCGCTGGTTTGATGAGAAACGCCTTAATGTCACGATTCTCGGCGAGTTCGACGATGCGGCTATGATGAAGGCCTTTGGCTACTTCCGTAAGGGGATATTTGTCGCCCCCTCCATCTATCAGCAGGATATTCTCGAGCACAACATACGTCTGCTCGGTGAAACCATGGAGATCAAAGAGGAATATCATGTGATGTTTGCCGAGCGAATGATCCAGCATCCGGCGGTGCAGCGTTTGCTGGAAACCGATTTTGGTGAGCTATTCGCCGGTCGTGATCTTCAGGTGCAGCAGTTCTGATACGAGTGGATGATTAAGGCGGATATTCGACAGCGCTGACGCCAGAATGTAAACTTGCGACAAAATTCTTGATTGGAGCATGATAGGTGTCTGACTTGATGAGTACCCCCAGGGTAAAGTGGGCATGTCGCCGTGGTATGCTGGAGCTTGATGTACTGTTTCAACCCTTTGTGGAACAGCATTACGAGACTCTGAGTCCTGAGGATAAGGCCTTGTTTGTTCGTCTGCTTGAGTGTGAAGACCCGGAACTGTTTGCCTGGTTTATGGGGCATGAGCAATGTCCGGATCCGCAACTGGCACAGATGGTAGTGCGCGTTCGTGGTCGGGCAGCGCCATAGATTTCAGCTCAGTTCTTCCTTCAGCCAGTATCTGAGTCTAACTGTGCTGGCTGCTGTTTGCCTGAGCAGCTTTTTTGCCTGGCCGGCGTTGGATTATCCTTTTTATTTATCGTTCAAATACATATGTTTACTGCTAATGCTGGCAGGCTTTGGCCTTGCGCTGTTGCGTTTGCGCCGCTGGCAACTCTGTTTCTGGCTCAATGATTTGGGTGAAGGACAGTTCGTACCCGGTTCGAGTTTTAAGCTCAGTGGCAAACCTTGGGTCAGCCCCTTTGTGGTGACTTTTACTTATCAGGGGGAGGATAACTGCGGGCGTTGCTGGCTGTTTGCCGATATGTTTGACGACACAGACTATCGTCATCTGTGTCGTCTATTGTTGCAGCGCTCAAAGTCCGCTAACTAAACTGATTCCAGCCCAGTTACTCCGGCTGCAGAATGGTAGGCTGCGGATTATCCAGTTTCTGCGGATGATCGATATTACAGTGCAGGCCGCGGCTTTCCTTACGGGCCATGGCGCAGCGGATGATCAACTCGGCCACCTGCACTAGGTTGCGTAATTCCAGCAGGTTGTTTGTGACGTGGAAGTTGCTGTAATACTCCTGGATCTCCTGTTGTAGCATGGCGCAGCGGCGCAGGGCCCGCTCCAAACGCTTGTCTGAGCGTACAATGCCGACATAATCCCACATAAAGAGTCTCAGCTCGTGCCAGTTGTGAGCAATAACCACTTCCTCATCCGAGTTACACACCTGGCTTTCATCCCAGGCCGGGATATTACCGGGCATGGCAATTTTACCTAGTTGGCTTTGAATATCGGTCGAAGCGGCGCGAGCGAATACCAGACACTCCAGCAAGGAGTTACTCGCCAGGCGGTTTGCGCCGTGCAGTCCGGTATAAGCCACTTCACCTATGGCATAGAGACCATTGAGATCAGTCTGGCCATGAAAATCTGTCATTACCCCGCCGCAGGTATAGTGAGCGGCAGGCACCACAGGGATAGGTTCCTTGGTGATATTTATCCCTAAGTCCAGGCAGCGCTGGTAAATGGTGGGGAAATGCTTGATGACAAATTCAGGATCCTTGTGGCTGATGTCCAGATAGACGCAATCGGCGCCGAGGCGTTTCATTTCATAGTCTATGGCCCTGGCTACAATGTCTCTGGGCGCCAGTTCGGCGCGTTCATCGAAGTCAGGCATAAAGCGACTGCCATCGGGACGGCGCAGATAGGCGCCTTCACCGCGCAGGGCTTCGGTCAGCAGGAAATTACGGGCATCTGAATGGTATAGACAGGTCGGATGGAACTGATTGAATTCCATGTTGGCTACCCGGCAACCGGCACGCCAGGCCATGGCAATACCATCACCACTGGCGATATCCGGGTTAGAGGTGTACTGGTAAACCTTGGAACTGCCGCCGGTCGCCAGCGCGACAAACTTAGCCTTGATGGTTTCCACCTGCTCAAGGTTACGGTTCCAGACATAGGCGCCCAATACCCGGTTGCCCGGACGGCCCAGTTTACGGGTGGTGATCAAATCTATGGCGTTGTAACGCTCAAGCACCAGAATATTGGGGTGGGCCTGGGCCATCTCCTGCAGTGTGGTCTGTACCTCTTTGCCGGTGGCATCGGCGGCGTGCAGAATACGTCTGTGGCTGTGGCCGCCTTCACGGGTCAGATGGTAGGCGCTGTCATTGATGCTGCCATCGGGGTTTTCTTCCTTATCAAAGGCAACACCGCATTCAATCAGCCATTGCATGGCGGCGCGGGCATTCTCGGCCGTATAGGTTACCACGGCTTCATCACAGAGTCCGGCGCCGGCGACCAAGGTGTCGGCCACGTGGGATTCTATGGTATCCTCCTCGTCGAAAACCGAGGCTATGCCCCCTTGGGCATAATAGGTCGAGCCTTCGTTGAGAGGACCTTTGGAGAGTAAAATGACTTTGGTTTTTTCAGCCAGGTGAAGGGCGAGAGTCAAGCCCGCTGCACCACTGCCTATGACCAGGACGTCAGATTGGTGTTCAACTACTTGTTTCATCGGGTATCATGAGATGTGACTGGGGGTTCGGTTATGGTAAACCAACTCGCAAGGGATGGATACAACTCAGCTCAGGTTATTCGCAGTACATTTTTTGCAAAACATCAGAACTTTTTCGAAGCACGCTAGTCTACATAAGTGAATATGATTCGAGCGACTGAGAAATCAGCATTATAAGATTTGGGAGAAGTCGGCTCGGATGAGTGGACAAATAAGTGATCAACAACTGGTTGAGCGCGTACAACGTGGCGATAAAAACGCTTTTAACCTGCTGGTACAAAAGTACCAGAGTAAGGTCATCAATCTGATATCCCGTTATGTACGGAATCAGGCTGATGTAGCAGACGTGGCGCAAGAAGCTTTTATCAAGGCTTATCGGGCGTTACCTAATTTCCGCGGTGAGAGTGCCTTTTATACCTGGTTGTACCGAATAGCAGTAAATACGGCCAAGAATCATCTGGTGTCACAGGGGCGCAGAACACCTGCGAACGATGTTGATGCCGATGAAGCCGAATTTTACGATGGCAGTGATGCCCTGAAAGAATTCGCCTCTCCTGAGCGGTTGATGCTTTCAGACGAGATAAAGAAGACTGTTTTCGACACTCTCGAATCGCTGCCGGAAGAGTTAAAGATGGCTATCTCCTTGCGTGAGCTTGATGGTATGAGCTACGAGGATATTGCCAATGTGATGGATTGCCCTGTAGGTACTGTGAGATCCCGTATCTTTCGCGCCCGGGAAGCCATCGATAAGAAGCTCCAGCCTTTGCTGGAAAGATGACCCTTTAATAGAGACAGGTGAGTAATGGATAAATTAGGTCAGGAGTGGGTTTCTGCGGCAGTGGACGGCGAAACCGACGCTCAGACGCTGGCAGAACTGGCTGGTGACACTGCTTCTCACGACAAGTGGCGTAACTATCATCTTATCGGTGATGCCATGCGTGGCGAGTTGCCTTCTGCTATCCCCTTGGATCTGTCCGCCAGTATTGCGGCCGCTATCGACAAGGAGCCGGCGATTGTTGCGCCTGTCACCTCAACTCAGGTACCTGAGGACGTTGAGCCCCAACGTCAGCTTGCTTCCGGCGGTAGAGTGATTCCCATGTTCAAACAGTTTGGCCAGTATGCGATTGCGGCCACTGTTGCCATGGTTGCCATTGTTGGTGTTCAGAACTACAACCAGACACCTGAAAGCCAGGATCCTGCATCCCCAGTGCTTATTACCCGTCCATTGGTGGGCAGTGCTTCACCTGTTAGCCTGCAAACCGGACCGGTTCAGCAGCCACAGGGGTATACCAATGAGCAGTTGATTGAGCAACGTCGCAGGATTAACAGCTATATTCAGGATCATATGTTGCAACAGAGATTGAATGCCGGTGTGGTTATGGATAACAATAGTGAGGTCGTTCCTGTTCCTATGAATCGTTAAGGAAATCTCTTGCGCCTTTTCCTCTTGGCCCTTCTGGCCTTCGCAGTGCCTGCCTTCGCGCAGGATGATATGTCCGCCAAAGCCTGGCTTGAAAAAATGAGTCAGGCTTTGCGCGAAAAAGAATACAAGATTTCGCTCATCCAACTTCAGGCCGATAATATTCGGCCTTTGGTATACCTGCACGGTAAAGTCAACGGTGAGGAAGTGGCCTTTCTCGAACACCTCAATGGGCCGCCGAAAAATGCGGTTCGTGTCGGTAATATAGTGACCTTTATCGAACACGAACAGCCCGCCTATAGTATTAATGCCAAGCGTATTCAAGGAGTGATGCCAGCGGCCTTCTTCGGTGACAGCGGCAATATCGAGGCCGGATATCAATTGGTGTTGGGGGGGCGTAGCCGTATCGCCGGCCGTCCAGGACAGATGATCCGTATTTTGCCCAATGATGAATACCGCTATGGTTTTCAGGTGTGGATGGATATGGAAACCTTCCTGCCGCTGCGCTATGACATGCTGAATCAGGACAAGCAGTTGCTGGAGCAGTTGTTAGTCATCGAATTGATAGAACTGCAAGAGACCGCACCTCTGCTGGTGGAGGCCTACAAGCAGGAATGGCCTGCGGTGATGAACTCCTCAGAGCGTGCAGATGGCCAGAATTGGCAGTTCGATTGGCTGCCGCCCGGTTTTCAAGTTGTGGTTCGTGATCACCATCGCCTGATTGGCAGCCATGAGCCGGTGGAATACATAGCCCTGACCGATGGCTTCAGCAATATCTCTGTCTACGTCGCCCGCGCCGGTGACGCGCCTATGCCGGAAGAGCTGATGACCCGTAATGGCCTTTCCATGGCGGCCGACCGAGTCGGTAACCTGGAAGTGGTTGCTGTCGGTAAGGTGCCAACACAAACGCTTATCCGTATCGCTTCGGGTTTAAGACTGGAGTGAGGACAGGGTTATGATGGAGCAGGTGGCTAAGGTTATAGGCACAGACAG
Source organism: Shewanella sp. BJSY2023SW001 (assembly GCF_047314685.1). Classification (NCBI taxonomy): domain Bacteria; kingdom Pseudomonadati; phylum Pseudomonadota; class Gammaproteobacteria; order Alteromonadales; family Shewanellaceae; genus Shewanella; species Shewanella sp. BJSY2023SW001. The sequence goes on along the minus strand of NZ_JBKORF010000007.1, from coordinate 71,115 downwards.
TGACGGTTGGGTCAAGGTGCAAGTGGAATTGAAGAGCGCCTGCAATCACTGCTCCAGTAGCGAATCCTGTGGTACTTCTGCGGTTGCCAAGGCGTTTGGCAGTCGGCTGCAGGAGTTTTCTCTGCCCAGTACTGAAACTTATCCAGAAGGCACTCTATTGCGCTTAGGCTTGCCGGAAAGCGTAGTGCTCAAAGCGGCAATGCTGGTTTACATGCTGCCTTTGGCCGGGCTGTTTTTAGGCGGCTTGCTTGGGCGCTTTATTGCCTCGCTTGCCGGGTTCAGTACAGATGGAGGGGCCATATTCATGGCGATCATCTTTGTTTTGCTGGCTTGGAAATTGGGCAAGTCTCAGGCGCGCAGGATTGAAAACCGGGCTCAACCCGTCATTCTCGCCAATCTTGGCCAAGTAATGGAGGCCGCTTCAGAAAGCAAGTGCCACTAATTCCGTCATTCCCACACAGGCTCAAAGTGTGAATCTAATTGGTATTGGCCCAGCAATCGGGTACAATTTCGCACCTTTGAGCACAGTCTCCCATTAGAATTTAGTCATTGCAGCATAATGAAACATATTAGAAACTTTTCGATTATTGCCCATATCGACCATGGCAAATCTACCCTCTCAGATCGCCTTATCCAGGTTTGTGGCGGCTTAACCGACCGTGAAATGGCTGCTCAGGTGCTGGATTCAATGGATCTGGAGCGCGAACGCGGTATCACCATCAAGGCCCAGAGCGTGACACTCGACTATAAGGCCAAAGACGGTGAAGTCTATCAGTTGAACTTCATCGATACCCCAGGGCATGTTGACTTCTCCTATGAAGTTTCCCGCTCGCTGGCGGCTTGTGAAGGAGCTTTGCTGGTAGTTGATGCCGGTCAAGGGGTTGAGGCCCAGACACTGGCGAATTGTTATACCGCGCTGGAAATGGATCTGGACGTTGTTCCTGTACTCAACAAGATTGACCTGCCACAGGCTGAACCCGAGCGGGTGGCGGCCGAGATTGAAGATATAGTTGGCATTGAAGCCAAAGATGCAGTGCGCTGCTCTGCCAAGACAGGTATCGGCATAGACGAAGTGCTGGAAACCATAGTGGCACAAATCCCACCACCGGAAGGTGACCCGGAAGGGCCTCTGCAGGCACTGATTGTTGACTCTTGGTTCGACAGCTACCAAGGGGTTGTGTCCCTGGTGCGGATCAAGAATGGCGTGCTCAAGAAGGGCGATAAGTTCAAGGTCATGAGCACAGGCCAGACTTACAACGCCGACAAGGTGGGGATTTTCACTCCCAAGCAGAAAGAAAAAACTGAACTGAGAACCGGTGAAGTAGGCTTTGTTATTGCCGGTATCAAAGAGATCCACGGGGCCCCCGTGGGGGATACCCTGACCCATGCCAAACACGGCGCAGACAAGCCTCTGCCTGGCTTCAAGAAAGTGAAGCCTCAGGTATACGCTGGTGTGTTCCCCATCTCTACCGACGACTATGAAAACTTCCGTGATGCGTTGAATAAACTGAGCTTGAACGATGCTTCACTGCAGTTTGAGCCGGAAAACTCCACTGCTCTGGGATTTGGTTTCCGTATCGGCTATCTGGGACTTCTGCATATGGAGATCATCCAGGAGCGATTGGAGCGGGAATATAACCTGGATCTGATCACCACGGCACCCACTGTAGAGTATGAAGTTGAGCTGACCAATGGCGATGTTGTCTATGTGGATAACCCATCGGAGTTGCCGGCACTCAACTATATCGAAGAGATGCGTGAACCTATTGTCGAAGCCAATATTCTGGTGCCCAAGGATTACCTGGGCAATGTGATCACTCTCTGTGTTGAAAAACGCGGTGTACAGAAGAATATGGTTTACCACGGCAACCAGGTGGCACTGACCTATCATATTCCGGCGGCTGAAGTCGTGATGGACTTTTTCGACAGGCTTAAGTCCACCAGTCGTGGCTATGCTTCGCTCGAGTATAACTTTGTCTACTTCCAGGCGGCTGATATGGTGCGTTTGGATGTGTTGATCAACGGCGACAGAGTCGATGCTCTGGCGATGATCATCCACAGGGGCAACATACGCCACCGTGGTATCGCCCTGGTGGAGAAGATGAAAGAGCTGATCCCGCGGCAGATGTTTGATATTGCAATCCAAGCCGCAGTGGGCAGTCAGATTGTGGCCCGTTCGACCGTGAAAGCACTGCGTAAAGACGTAACCGCCAAATGTTACGGTGGTGACGTTTCCCGGAAGAAGAAACTGCTGCAGAAGCAGAAAGAAGGTAAGAAACGGATGAAGCAGCTCGGTAACGTGGAAGTTCCACAGGAAGCCTTCCTGGCGGTATTGAAACTGAACGAGTGATCCTGTGGCGCCGCGGCGCCCTGGATAGCAACATCTCATTTGCGCCGCATTTTGCGGCGCTTTAGTTAGTTTAAGGGGAGACCTGTCCCTGGCGTGGTAAATATGGGTAAACTAACTAAAGCTGACAAAATTTATACCAATTTCAATTTAATACAAGGCAGGAGTTAAATAACCAATGGCAGCCTATTTTTCCATTATTCTGGTGCTGGTGACCTTGGTCAGCGGCCTTATCTGGGCGCTCGATGCCTTTGTGCTGGCCCCCAAGCGTCAGGCTAAACTGGCACTGGCCCAAGCGCAAAATGGCACCCTGACCGATGAAGTCACTGAAAAAATTATCCAGGAGCCAGGTTATGTGGAAACCTCTAAGTCCATTTTCCCTGTGATAGCCTTTGTGCTAATCCTGAGATCTTTTTTGTACGAGCCGTTTCAGATCCCTTCCGGCTCCATGATGCCAACTCTGCTGGTGGGTGACTTCATTCTGGTGGAAAAATTCAGCTATGGCCTGAAAGATCCTGTATGGCGCAGCAAGCTGGTGGAAACCGGCGAGCCGGAGCGCGGCGACATCATAGTATTTAAATACCCTAAAGATGAGCGGGTCGATTACATCAAGCGGGTTATCGGTTTACCAGGCGATAAGATCATCTATCGCAACAAGGAACTCTATATTCAGGAGGCCTGTAAAGAGCAACAACCTTGTCCAGGTCCTAAACTGGTATTGAGAGCACCGGTCAATAAAGGCGAGTTCCAGGATGATGGCGTGGATCTGTTGCGTTTTCGCGAGCAACTGGGTGAGGTGACTCACGATATTCTGATCAACCCGGCCCGCCCTGAGCCATCGGCCTTCTATTACCGTGAGCCAGGCTTTGGCCAAGGGGAGTTTGTCGTACCAGAAGGCCATTACTTCGCCATGGGCGATAACCGTGACAACAGTACCGATAGCCGTTTCTGGGGCTTTGTACCCGAAGCGAACCTGGTGGGTAAAGCTGTGGCAATTTGGATAAGTTTTGAGTTTGAGCGCCAGCCTCAAGATTGGTTACCTACCTGGGTGCCAAGCGGTGTGCGTTTTGAACGTGTAGGTGGTTTGAAGTGAGAGAACCTGTGAAGAATTTTGCCCGTCTGTGTCGTACTCTGGGGTATGAATTCAATAACATGGCACTGCTGGAGCAGGCCATGACTCACAGAAGTGCGGCTAATAAGCATAACGAGCGGTTGGAGTTTCTCGGAGACTCTATCCTGTCGATAGTGATTTCCGATGCCTTGTATCATCAGTTCCCCAGGGCGACCGAAGGCGATCTCAGCCGGATGCGTGCCACCTTGGTACGCGGTGATACCCTGGCGCAAATCGCCAAGGAGTTTAAGCTGGGTGACTATCTGACCCTGGGTCCGGGCGAACTCAAGAGCGGCGGTTTTCGCCGCGAATCCATTCTCGCCGATGCGGTGGAGGCCATCATAGGCGCCATCTACCTGGACTCAGATCTGGAAACCTGTCGACCACTGCTCTTGGGCTGGTACCAGCCGCGACTGAAGGCGATTCAACCCGGGGTCAGCCAGAAAGATGCCAAGACCCAGTTGCAGGAATACCTGCAGGGTTATAAGAAACCCCTGCCTGAGTATAAAGTGGTGGCGGTTTCCGGCGAGGCGCACGATCAGACCTTTACCGTAGAATGCCGTATCGAAGAGCTGGAGCAAGCTGTATCCGGTACCGGCAGTTCACGCAGAAAAGCCGAGCAGCAAGCCGCTGCTGGGATATTGGAGTTACTGAAAAAATGAGTAAGACCCCAGAGGTACCGGCCCAGGAGCCGAGCCTGGATGAACTGCTGGCCAAGATGAACCAGCCGTCACCGACACCCGCCTATGATGTCACTTACTGCGGTATGGTGGCCATAGTCGGTCGTCCCAATGTCGGCAAGTCCACCTTGCTCAACCGTTTGCTCGGCCAAAAGGTGAGTATCACCTCCCGTAAGCCGCAAACCACCCGCCACAGGATCATGGGGATCCACACCGAAGGCCCATCGCAGATAGTCTTTATCGACACCCCTGGATTGCACATAGAGGAAAAGCGCGCCATCAACCGTTTGATGAACCGCGCCGCCGCCAGCTCGCTGGCCGATGTTTGCATGGTGATCTTTGTGGTCGATGGTCTCAACTGGACCGCCGATGACGAAATGGTGCTCAATAAGCTGCGTCATGGCGGCAATGAGCGCAAGACAGTGCTGGCGGTGAACAAGGTCGACTATATCAAGGATAAAGAGACACTGTTTCCGCACCTGGAAGCCCTGGGGCAGAAATATGCCTTCGATGAAATTGTGCCCATCTCAGCCAAGTCGGGTACCAACGTTGGTCGCTTGATGTCGCTGGCGAAAGAATCACTGCCCGAGAGCGTGCACTATTTCCCGGAAGACTATATTACCGACCGTTCACAACGCTTTATGGCTTCTGAAATCGTCCGTGAAAAACTGATGCGTTTTCTCGGTGATGAGCTGCCTTATGATGCCACGGTGGAAATCGAGCAGTTCAAGATGATGGAGAATGGCGTCTATCAGATCAATGCGCTTATCCTGGTTGAACGTGACGGTCAGAAACGCATGGTGATCGGCAAGAAGGGCGAGCGAATTCGTACTATCGCCACCGAGGCCCGCAAGGACATGGAGCAGTTATTTGATAACAAAGTGTTCCTGGAAGTCTGGGTCAAGGTGAAGTCGGGCTGGGCCGATGATGAACGCGCCCTTCGCAGTCTGGGTTACGGCGAAGACTGAGGCCGACTATGCTGCGAGGCTATGTGCTGCACGCCCGGCCCTATCGGGAATCCAGCATGTTGTTGAACCTGTTGGTGGATGGCTTTGGTCGGGTCGACGCCGTTGCCAGAGTCGGCAGTGGCAAGCGCTCGATAAAGAGCATAGTGCAGCCGTTTCAGCCGCTGCTGTTCCAACTGACTGGCCGCAGCGACCTCAGAACCCTGACTCAAATTGAAAGTGCGTCCCCGGCAGTGCCCCTGTCCGGGGACGCTTTATATGCGGCCATGTACCTCAATGAACTCTTGGTGCGGGTACTGGGTAACCACCAGAGTGGCGAAGCGCTGTTTTTCAGTTATCATCAGAGCCTGCTGGCGCTGGCCAAGGGCTTTGAGCAGACAACACTGCGCTATTTCGAGCTCAGACTCTTATCCGAGCTTGGCTGCATGCCCTCGCTACTGAAGGATGCCGATGGCGCCGAGATCCAAGCTGATGGCTGCTACAGATTCATTCCCGAACAGGGATTTATTCCCTTTGTTGGTGATGCCAAGCGGCAAGAGGCATTCCCGGGAAGCACTCTGTTGGCATTGGCAGAAAATCGCCTTCAGCAAGAGGATTGGCAAGCCGCCAAAGCCTTGACCCGGCAATTGCTCCGGCCACTGCTCGGCGATAAGCCACTGCTCAGCAGGCAGTTGTTTGCCCGCCGGGGGGGAAATTTGCCAAGGGAGCCACAGCCGCAAAACCGAGGGGATAAATGAGCTCTTCAGCCCGCTTTTTTCAAATGCTGCCGTTACAATGGGCAGAGAATAGAAACTGCTTTTATACCGCCGAACAGGCCGGTGCATTCCAGGAATTATCAAGGAGTTACAGATGAATCGAATCTTGTTAGGGGTGAACATTGATCATATCGCCACCTTGCGGCAGGTGCGTGGCACCCATTACCCGGATCCTGTGCATGCAGCGGCCGTGGCCGAGCACGCCGGCGCCGAAGGGATCACTATCCATCTGCGTGAAGACAGACGCCACATAGTGGATCGCGATGTCTATCTGCTGGCCAAGACGCTCAAGACCCGGATGAATCTCGAAATGGCGGTCACCGAAGAGATGCTGGATATCGCCTGTGAGGTTAAGCCTGCCTATGTTTGTCTGGTGCCGGAAAAACGTGAGGAGCTTACTACAGAGGGCGGTTTGGACGTTGCCGGTCAGCAGCCTAAAATTGCCGCTGCGGTTAAACGTTTGGCCGAGCAGGGCATTAAAGTATCTCTCTTTATCGATGCCAACCGTGAGCAGATAGATGCTGCCGTTGCCGTGGGTGCGCCCGTGATAGAAATTCACACCGGCCGCTACGCCGACGCCCACAGCGCTGAAGAGGAGAGCGAGGAGTTGGCCCGTATCACGGAAATGGCGGCCTATGCTCATGGCAAGGGCCTGGTGGTCAACGCAGGGCACGGGCTGCACTATCATAATGTGAAGCCGATAGCGGCCATTCCCGAGCTGCATGAGCTGAATATCGGTCACGCCATCATAGCCAGGGCGGCGATAGACGGCCTGGACAAGGCGGTCAGAGATATGAAGCAACTCATGTTGGAAGGTCGCAGAGGCGAGTAATGGCTGTGCTGGGACTGGGTACCGACATAGTGGAAATCGCCCGCATTGAGGCTCAGTTGGAGCGGGGCGGAGATAGGCTGGCTAAACGGGTGCTGACCGAGGCCGAATATGCCCGCTTTCAGACGTTGAGCGACCCGGCGCGATTTCTTGCCAAGCGCTTTGCGGCCAAGGAAGCGGCTGCCAAGGCGCTGGGAACCGGAATCGGCCGCGGAGTCTCGTTTCAGCATATTCATATCAGCAACAATGCCGATGGTGCGCCCCAGCTTGAATTCAGTGATGGGGCGGGCCAACGCCTGGAAACACTGGGCGCCAAGCGGGCACTATTATCCATTGCCGATGAACGTCACTATGCGGTGGCGACTGTTGTTCTGAGCGACTGAGCTTCAGTCGGAACAGTAAGCTCAGTTTGACAAGTCGCTCAATCCATTCATTCTAACGGCATACTCGCTCGATTGATGGTGACTGAGGCCAGAGGTAGGTTATTAACTTGCCTCTGGCCTTTTTGCATCAAGATTCGCTTCTTATCAGTCCAGCGATTTCAGCGGCCGATAATGGCCCAGGCTGGATGGCAGGGCTATGCCCTGGCTTCGCAGCTGGTTGACCCGGTTTTGATAGGCGGCGCCTACGAGCAGTTGCAGTGCCAAGTCCACGGCGCGGCGCTGACGGTAATCATCCAGGTAGCTATCCTTGGCCCAGGCGTTGAAGGCGCCCAGTGCCGGCCCGGCCCAGATCTGGTAATCCATCTCCCTACCGCTTTCCCCTGTGTTGGACCAGCGGCTCGATAGCCCCAGATACCAGCGAAAAATAAGCGCCATCTTGCGCTTTGGATTGCCTTCGGCGCGGCGAATTTGTTCGGGATCCCGCGCCATAAAGTGGGCAACCGTGCCTTGCCAGATTTCATCCAGATTGGCGCGAAACACCTGAGTTTCCAGCTTTTGGCGCTCATCGGCCGGAATGGCCTCTATCGAGTCGTAGCGGCTGTAAATTTCGTACAGTTTATTGGCCCGCATGGGGAAGAGGGTGCCGCGTTTTACCACTTGCAGCTTGACGCCCATCTCAAACATATCTGCGGCCGGTGCCATGGTGACATCGGCCATTTCCACTGTCGCCAATAGCTTACGGCTGTGCTCGCTGGCACCGGCTTCGATACAGGCCTGATTGATAGAGCCGGTAACAATAAAGGCGGCGCCCATATTGAAGGCCGCCAAAGCGGCATCCGGCGTGCCTATGCCGCCACCCGCTCCAACCCGGATAGGTTCTTGGTAGGCGTATTTCTCCTGCATTTTATCCCGCAAGGCGATAATGGTGGGCAGCAGGGTAACCAGAGGACGATTGTCGGTATGACCGCCGGAGTCTGCCTCGGCGGTAATGTCGTCGGCCATGGGCACCTGCCGGGCAAGTTCGGCCTGCAGTTCGGTGATCCATCCCTGGCTCAGCAGCTGCTGGAGGATTTTCTCCGGCGGCGGCGCCATAAAGTGGGCGGCGACTTCGGTGCGGCTCACCTTGGCTATCACCTTGTTGGCGATTAGGGTGTTGCCGTCACTGTCCCGGCTCAGTCCGGCCACCCGATATCTTACTATGTGAGGGGTCAGCGCCAGAAAGGCCGAGGCTTCGACTGTACGCACCCGGTGTTTGAGGTAGAGCTCGACCGCGCCTTGTTCGAGTGCCGGTTCGCTGGGGCTGTGGATCAGGTTAAAGGCGTAGGGCCCGCTTGGCAGCGCCGCCTGAATTCGGCTGATGGCGGCTTCCACTCGGGCGGGCACCAGACCGGCGGCGCCGAATGAGCAGAGAATGCCGGCCTTGCCGAGGGCAATCACCAGCTCTTCGGAGGCGATACCGTTGGCCATGGCGCCGGCATAATAGGCGTACTTGACTTTGTGGCAGGCGGCAAAGGCCGGATCGCCGAGCGCTGCTGCGCTGAGTGGCGGCACCATGGCACAAATCGGCAGTGTATTGCCGCTAGCACTCGCCTCGGCAAGCTGCGCCTGATTGGCAAACAGGATTTCCCCTTTGGTTTGTCTGGCGACAAACAGCGGCTTATCCAGCGCCTTGATTGCGTTGCCGGCACAGTTATCCGTGGCCGCAAAGACATCATCACTATTTGGGTTCAGGGCCCAGGGCCAATTGAAGCTTGTCATCTTGTTGCTCTCATTATCTGTTCGGTTGTCTTTGCCTGAGGGCTCAGGCTTCTTCAATGGCCAGAGCCAGATCTTTTATTTCATAAATTCGCAGGCCATCTTTGGCAAGCCAGGCGTCGGCTGTCAGTGTGACTCTGTCCGGCGTATCTTCTATGGCTGTGATATGCAGCTCCAGCGACATCTGCCGGTTCAGGGGATTGATCTGACCGCGGTATTTCCACTGTACCTGACTCAGGCAATGGGCGAATCTTGGGTTACTGAATTGGCTTCCAAGCCCGGCGTCCAGGGCAAAGGCACTCAGGAGTTCCAGCATGGCTTCCACTCCGAGCGAGCCCGGCATCACAGGGTCCTGATGGAAATGGAAGCGGAAGAACCAGTCAGCGGCATCGATTTTGCGCTCGCCATAGATGTAGCCCAAGCCGGAATGGCCGCCTTGGCGGCAGATGCGGATAGAATCGACAAAGTTGAGTCGACCGCCCGGCAGGCGCAGGTGTTTTTGCTTCCAAGAGCCATGATAGAGAGCGCAATCGGCGGCGCGAAGATCATAGCTTACATCGGCCTCAAGCCCCTGCTGTTTATCCCAGGGCTCGGTCACCTTGCCGTTATCCAGCCCCAACTGGTTTTTCAGCGCCTCGGCCTTGAAGTAACCAAATACTGCCTCGCCTTCATAGAAGGGTTCACCATCGGCGCTGAGCACAAAGCTGAAGCTCTGGATGATGTTGGTGCCCGCCTTGACAGTGCTCAGCAGACGCGAGTCGTTGCTGATGGTCTTGCCACGCAGGTCAAGCCGGCGCAGCAGTGTGCCTTTACCGTCGAGGTTACGGAAGAAAAGCTCTGTGTCGCCATAGCCCAAGGTGGTGCCCATATAGCCGGAAATAAAACCGTTGGGCTGCAGCGCTATCTCCATCAAAATCGAGTAGGGCATATGCGCCGGGTGACTGTTTTCACTGAAGTACCAGGCCTTGGGCGGCACTTCATATTCGCCGATGCAGGAGGCCGGAGACTTGAAGTCGCCGCGCTTGCCAATCACCTGTGTCACCCTGGTGGTGAGCTGCAGATCGCCGCAGGGGGTGCGCGGTGGGATAAGTCCGCGGTAGGCGGCAAAGTCGGGGCCGAAGCAGTTCTCAATATCGCCGGTGGCGAACTCGAACATATGCCAGGGGGTAAAGGGCGCAGTATCTGGCCTGCGATTCGGGTAGTCCGGTGTTACTGGCGCCGGAACATGCCTGACCGGGAGCACGCCGTGAATGGGCTGAGAGTCCGGGCAGCTTTCCTGGCTCATCAAGGGAGCATTGATGGACGCCTGGCGTCCGGCATTCAGCGCCTCGTTAGCATCACTTGCCGAGGCGGCAGGGTGTTGCGGCTTTCTGCTGTGCTCCTGGTTGCTGTCATCGGCATACCTGTGGCAGTCTTCATCTTCTTTGAGCATGACGCCCAGATTCTGGAAGTCCACCACCACCTTGCCGTCGAGCAAGATCTCAATATTGGCCTTGGCCCAGGGGCTGGGGGTCAGCCCTATTTCGGTGACTTCCATCCGATAGGTGAGACGATTGGATTGCGGCTGTACCTGTCCGCGACAACGCACCTTCTGCGGCGCACTTTCCAGTGGTTGGAAGCGGCCATTGCGGGTGTGTTTGTGCAGGCCAAGATAGAGCATATAGAACTGCAGCAACTGACCGCAGCCCTCGGCCATCAAGGAGCCGGCCATCACCTGATCGTCCTTGAAATGACAGGGGAAATACCAGTGATCCGGCTCCAGTCGCTTGTGTCCTTCAACCAGGCCCAGGCCCCAGGCGCCGCCACTTGACTCGACTCTGCTGACCTCTTCGATCATCAGGAACTTTTCCGAGGCAAAACACAGCGAGGCTTGGCGGTAACCCAAGTCATGTGAAGGGCCAAAGCAGGCGCCGATATCACCGCTTAGCAGCTGCCTCATTCGCTGATAATCAAATACCTGTTGTTTACAGTGGATCAAGGGCTGGAATTGGCGCTTGTTCGCCATCGCCAGATTGCGGGCCTTGATCTCCTCTTCGGTGCGGATGACCCCCTTGCCATCGGCCAGCTCGGCATCGGTGAAGAAACCGGCGCAGCCGTTGTCCATCTTGAGGATCAGACGTTCGCCGACAAAACATTCGTAAGAGAAGAAAAACAGCAGGGTATCACCGTTGCGGGCGAAGTGATTGATGGAGATGTCATATCTCAGGGTATCACCGCCACGGGGCAGATCGCCGAGGAAGGTGAGGGTACAGTCGAGCAAACGGTAGACCCGCTCGCCCTTGTTCTCCAGATCTATGCCGAGATAGCTTATCAGCATCAAGTCACACTGGCCCGACTCCACGGCCACCGCCCAGGGGATCTGGCCCTCGACCAGATAGGGGGCGTCCACGGGAATATCATACTCCGTGGTCATGGTGCTCGGCTTGTATTCGCCAAGACGGGCATTGAGTTTAGTCACCCTGGAAACCAGCAGATAATCTGTGGTGGGCAGTCGCACCCGGCGGCGGTAGCTGTCAATCACGGCATACTCAGGGCCGAATACCGGCGCTATGTCGCCCTCGGCGTATTGCACCAGATCCTGATAATTCCAGATACAGGGTTTGTCCTTGGGCACTTGGGATGTCGCTTTTGGGGGAATGGTTTTGGCAACAGCTTTAGCAGCCGTTTGGACCGAGTCATTGGGCGTGCGCGCTGGCAAAGGCGCTACAGAGGCGGAGCTCTGGTCTGCCGAGCGCTTGTCTTCTGAGCCGATATTTTCGGCGCTTAAGCGGTTTTCGGCCGCAGCTCCGGCGCCCAAGAGGGCGCTGGCCAGTGCCAGTCCGGTTTCACGGTTCTTGAGAAAGGCCTGATGCGCTTCACGTGCCAGCCGTTGATTATCTGCCAGTGCCTGCAGGTGCGCTTCGGTAGCGGCTCTATGGGGTGCGGCCGCAATTTTATCGCCGGGCACGGATTGTCTGAGAGCTGATGGGGCGTGCTGATTGTTCACCGGGCTGAGCTCCTGAGTGAGTTCACTGTTAACTTGTTGGCTGCTGGTGTGTATTACCGGCGCGGCCTGGGTTTGAGTGTTATTTGCCTGGGCAAGCTTTTGGCGAATGCCGGTCTCGTGTTTAAGCTCGGCGGTGGCGATATGCTGCTCTATGGCGTCACCGCCAAGGGTGATGGTTTGCCACAGCTGGCGGACATTTGCGCCGGCTATCTTTGGACTGGGCTTTTCACTGGCCCCTTGACTGTTCTTTTTATTCTGCGTGCGGAGCGCCTGTTGCAGGCGCGCCTTTTGCTCCGCCGACTGGTGCAAATTAACCGCGGCGCAGCGGCGCTCGCCATCTATCAGCAGGGTGTGGGAATTTTTATCCCTATCCTGGGTCAGGCGCAGCAGCGAGTGCAGCAAACTGGCCATCCCGGCGGCGGCAAAGCTGTGCCCCATACGCGAGACGGCGCTGTGGCTGGTGGCCGCGAGACGACGAAAAGCCTTGAAGCTGGGGCTGTGCTCATCTATCTCAGGCTGTGCGTCCCGGCAAAGTGCTTGCTCCCTTGAATCTGCCGCAGAGAGAGTCTCAGTAGTTGTTAATTCCACTGATGAAAACGGCTTGAAGCTCAGCTCTGTCAAGGCGCCGTAGCGGCCGCTTTGATGCGCAACTGACGGCGTCAGCACCAAGGCACCGGCGCCTTCACCCGGTAACAGTCCAAGCTGCTGCAGACGCTTGCCCGAGTGCAATACCCGCTCGGCGCTGCCGGCGAGATCCACCGCTGCCACCACCACGGCGTCCAACGCCTCGGTGCGGCAGAGATTGGCGGCCACTTCCAACGCCCGGGGAACCGACAGCTCGGCGGCCGAAATACTGAAAGCCGGGCCGTTGAAATCCCATTGGGAGGCGACCCGGGAGGCCATAATGTTGCCTATGTAGCTGGTGTATTGATTGAGGCTGGCGCTGGGCAGTACGCTGTCCATCGCCAAACGCTCGAGTTCGAGATACTCATCTTGGCTTAAGGTGATGCCGGCATCGTTAAGGCTCTGGCTAATCTGGCTATGCAGATTAACCCTGCCGCGGAACTGATGCAGCTCAAGCTCGGTTTCCATGGCGACCAACACAGCCACCCGGCCACCCATGGGCAGATGGGCATCGCGAATCGCATCATCGGCCACCTTGAGCAGCAGTAATTGCTGCGCCACCAGTCTATCTCCCGGATGGGGCGGCAGGCGGAATTTGAGAAAATCCAGTTCAAACTTGTCTATGTAGCCGCCATTGGGAGCCTGTTCAAGCCCCATGCTGGAGAGCAAAGAGCGGTTGCGCTCCAGGCCTTTCCAGCGTTTGGGGGGCAGCGCTCTGGTGGCCGTTTGCCCTTTGGTTATCAGCTTGGCAAGCGTCTCGAGCGAGTCGGCGGCGCCGAAATGCGCGGCGGCGCCCTCAATCGCCAGGCCCTCAGTGCCCTTGTGTTCAGCCGTTCCCGGCGCAGGTTTGGCCGGAATAAGCTCTTTGGCAGTATCTGGCCCTGTAAGCAGCAAGTGGGCGTTACAGCCTCCGAATCCGAACACAGACACCCCGGCAACCGAGCCGGGATTGCCCGCTTTGGTCGGCCAGGGGATGGCGCTGCGAACTATATTGTGCTCGCCAAACACGCCGTTGGGCGAACTCAGCGGCGCCGATATTCTCACCGAGGCAGGTAACAGCTTGTGTTTCATCGACAGCAGTAACTTGATGATGCCTGCCATGCCGGCAGCGGTCAGCAAGTGGCTGAGATTGGACTTGACCGAGCCGATTTTAGGCGCGGCGCTGCCTTCCAGACGGGGGCCGAAAAACTGCTCCATGGAGCTGAGTTCCACCTTGTCACCCAGAGGCGTGCCAGTGGCGTGGCACTCAATCACCTCCACCTGGGATGGCGCGATATTTGCCGCCTCGGCGGCCCGTTCAAACGCCAGTACCTGGCCCTTGCTGGCGGGGCTTAAGACAAACTGGCCGCGACCATCGTTGGAAAGCCCTGTGCCTCTGACTATGCCGTGAATGGTATCGCCATCCCTTTGGGCATCGCTCAGGCGCTTGAGCACCAATACGCCGCAGCCTTCACCGGCAAACAGGCCTCCCGAACCGTTATCCAGCGGGGCGCTTTGGCCCGACTCGGGGAAGGCCTGGAAAATGGAAAAGCCCATATGGATAAAGAAGGGATCGGCGCCGCTGACGGCACCGGCCAACATCACATCGGCGCTGTGGTTACTGAGATAGTCGCAGGCCAGGCGCAATGCATAGACTGAGCTGGCGCAGGCAGCATCCAGGCTCAGGCTGGGGCCGCCAAGCCCCAGGCATTCGCACAGCAGTTCAGAGCCCTGGGCGGCGATATCCGTATCCCAATGGCGAATGCCTGCATCTGCCGCCGTTCCCGTATCTATGGCTGACGCCAATGGCGGCATGCCGGGGAAACGGCGCCGCAGCGCCGTATCGACACTGTGATGATACAGCGGCAAAAAGGCTTTGTTGGAAGCTCGGGTCGGGAACGAAAGCGTGCCCATCACGGCGCCGCAGCGCGCCAAGTCGGAAGCGTTTTGTGCAGGGGTTAGCCCGGCGCTTTGCAGGGCCTTGCGGGCGCAATCGAGTGCCCACAACAGGTGCTGATCCCAGGTTTGGGCACCCGTTGCCATTTCATCCGCTGATCTGGCATAGCCCTCGGGCGAGAAGTTTAGCTGGCGAATATAACCGCCCTGATCACAATAGAAACGGTCGCTCTGGCCTTTTGCGCCTTGATAATCGCTGACACTGGCGCCCAATTGGCTGTCATTCAGGGAGCTGATGGCATCCCGGCCTTCGCTGAGCAGTTGCCAGAAGGCGTCCAGATCCTCACAGCCCGGGAAGCGGGCGGCCATGCCAACTATGGCAATGGGCTCGGCTTGTTTACTTGTCACTCTGTTCTCACTTTCTCACGTCACTAAGTTTATCGGGCCGGGCAAGCTGTGGATACAGCGCCGCTGTGGCCAGTGGGACCCTGTGGCTGATGAGTCGAGCCAGGGCCTTGAGTAATGCTTTGTTGTCGGCGGCGCCGCTATGCTTGCGATCGCAGCCAAAGGCCTTGATATCGCTGGAGAGCTGTTTTCCGGCCATCGCCTGGATAATGCTGCTGGTTTGGCTGTCGGCGCCGACCTCCAGAAACAGCTGCGCGCCATGTTTTCGGGCTCTTTGCAGTAGCGACTCCAGATTGAGTGGCTGGCTGAAACAAGTCGCTATGGTCTCGGCTATCTGCTGGCGCTCAAGCCTGGCAGGTTTGAGCGACTGCTCGCTGCCGGCGCTGATATAGACGGGCTGCGGCTGTTCAAGCTCACCCGAGAGTGGTCTGTCATAAAAAGCGGTCAATTCGGGCTTTACACGCAGGGCAGCAGGTGTGTGCATGGCGGTGACCCGGTTGGCGGCAACGCCGCGTTTGCCAAGGGCCTTTATCAGTGCCCGGCACTGAGCCTCATCCCCGGCCAGCACGCAGCTTGGCCCCTGACGTATGGCGAGGTAGACCCGTGAGTAAGCCGGGTTTTGCAATAATGGCGTGATGCTGTCTGCATCAATGCGCAGCAGAAAACTGTTCCAGTAGATGGCATCTCTGGCATCGAGTTGCCACTCCTGGCGCACGGCTGTGAGCGCGCCCGAGATCTGCTCCGAGAAAATCCGGCTTTCCAGCGTAGGTTTAACCAAAGCAAAAGGCTTGTCCCAGACGCCATTGGCGGCAAACATGGCCGCTTCGCCCATGGAGTAGCCGATGGCAAAGGCTGGGCGGAGCTTGAGCTCCCGCCGCAGTATCTGCGTCAGCAGCACACTGGCGCCGACCCCGGAAACGGCCTGCTCGGCGAGTGTCATTGTTGGCGCCGGACTGGGTGCGGCCTCTGCTTTATCGCTCAAGGTTGTTTCTTTGGAAGCATCGCTCAAGGCTGTTGGCAGCAGGGTGGATAGGGCGACATTTTCGGCTGTTGCCGCGGCCTCAAAATCGGCATAACTGTTGGGAAAGGCCTGTTTTAAGGCGCCGAGCATGCCATGGTAAGCCGTACCGACACCCGGATAGACAAAGCAGAGGCGAGCAGGGCCCAGTGGCTTGGCGCAAAAAACGCTGCCATTTGGCGTAATAAGCTCAAGCTCTGGCAGTTCGGCCAAAGACGTTATTTTTTGAAGCTGACCCAGGAGCAATTCGCTCTCGGCAATAAGCTCGGTGGCATCTCGGCCAATAAGCACCAGCGAATAGTATTCGCCGCCCTCGGGTGCTGTGTCTGAAAAGCTCTGCTCCAGGGTTTTTAATTCATCCGTCAGCCAGCGCGCCAGAGCATGAGTGCTCATCGATTGGCTCAGGCGACTTTGGGCCTGCTGCAGCGCAGTTTGCGCCTCACTGAGCAGAGTCTTTGGGCTGGCAATCAAGGTCAGCGGTAAAAGCCAGGGCGCTCCTTGGGGGCAAAGGCCAGAAGTTGATTCTTTTCCAGAAGCCAAGCCGCTCACACCAGAGCTGTTCAGGCAAGAGTCGCTCAGGGCTGTTTCATCACAAGAACCGCTCAAGGCTGTTTTATCGCAAGAACCGCTCAAGGCTGTTTTATCACAAGAACCGCTCAAGGCTGTTTTATCATAAGAGCCGCTCAAGGCTGTTTTATCACAAGAACCGCTCAAGGCTGCTTCATCGCAAGAGCCGCTCAAGGCTGTTTTATCATAAGAGCCGCTCAAGGCTGTGCCTTGGCTGAGGATCAGCGCCATAGCCGGGGAGTTACTGGCCAGCGCCAGAGACTTGCCTTGAAAAGGCAACCCCGCCATTTTCTGCGCCAGGCGCCGCTTGGCAAATGCCTCCAGTTGCAGGCATAACGACTCAAGTTCCAGCGATTGCTCCAGAAACAGAGTGTCCCTTTCTTCTATCTCCGGGCGTTTTGCCTGCTGCCAGGCCTGCTTAAGAAGCTGCTGCGGCTTGTGAGCGCCATGGCTTAAGGCCTGCAGCAAGGCTTGTGGATGCAGTCTTGCTTGCGCCGCATCGACTGCGCTTAGCAGCAATAGCCGCTGCTTTGATGGCAGCACCAGGCTCAGGCTTGCCCCGGCCTTGACCTCGGCCACCAGCCAAGGCCAGTCGGGAGCCTGATTGCTATCAAACGCGATAGTGCGCAAGGCAGCCCTAAGCTTGGGCGCCAGGCTTTGCTCCTCTTCGACCAGGCACAGCGCCAGCCGCAGCGGCTTTTCGGCCGCGGACTCAGCTGGCTTTACTCCAATGTGAGGCATAGGGCCTATCGCTTTGCTCAAGGCCTTTCTCTATTACCTGTGGCGGCCTTGGCCGGTTCAAAGGCGGCATTGAGCCCCTTGCTAATGGTGACCTTGGCATTTTCCAGCCCGGTTTGCAGTTGGCCCTCGGCGTTGAACAGGGCCAGATCGGCGCTGAGCTGACGGCTGGAGTGCTTGGTCACCTGCAGGCGAATAAGGCCGGTGTCATTTTCAGGCAGCAGGGCGTTTTGCCAGAGCGCCGCCAGGGAAGAGGGCAGGCTGGCGGCATCGTATTTGAGCCGGGCCCAGATCAACATGGCCTGCAGCAGTGCGTCTTGCTGGATCAGGGCGCGATCTTCGCTCGATGCGGCATCCGGTAGCCGGTATCGGCAGCTAAGCCCTTGGTCGTCAAACTGCAGCACCTCAGTAATGGCCTGCAGCTGCGGGCCATGGAACAGGGCGCCGCTGTGATAAAGCTCACTGCCTTGACGCACTTGGAGCTCACCTTCGCCGATCTCGGGCCCACTTTCACCTGTTTCGGGCATAGAAACATGTGCCAGTGGCTGACTGGCGGGCTGCTGCATTAACGGTTGCTGCATTAACGGCAGCAGGGTCGCCTGATACTGAGGCCGCTCATCACAGCTGATGCTCGCCTGCAGCTCGCCGTCGGTTCCCAGCGTCAGGCTGAGCTGCAATCGCTTTTCATCACTGTCAAACACCACGCCTTTGAGCAGCTTATAGTCCACGGCGCGCCAATCGCCGCCAAAGAGGCTCTGGGCACTTTGCAGCATCCACTGGAGCGCGCAGACAGTCGGCCATACCGGATTGCCGCCTATGCAGTGATCTTTCAGCAGCGCCAGCTCCTGGCGCTTGATGCTGCGACTCAGGGTTTGCGGGCTAGCTTGGGCCTCTGGCACATCTGTGTGGTTCAGGCCTTGTTTGCCCCCCGGGCCTTGCATACTGGAGCCAATCAACAGCTGCGGCTCCGAGCGGGCCAGAATCGCCTCGGCAAACAGCTTGGCACCGGCTTCTCTTGGGATCACATAGACGCCGCGGGACTCAAACATCTGCTTCAGCGCCGCATTGACCATGCCGCCATCCCAGGGGCCCCAGTTGAAACTGATCACTCGGGTGGTTGGCAACTCATGATGCAGCCGATGAGCGGTTTTATTGAGGATTTCATTGGCCATGGCGTAGTCGCTCTGGCCTGTGTTGCCGTAGAAACCGGCGGCGGAGGAAAACAGCGCCAACAGTTTTAAGTACTCGGCGGCCTTTTTGTTTGGCGCCAAGGCTCTGAGCAAGGCGGAGAGGCCGCCAACCTTGGTGCCTGTAACCAATTCGAGTTCGGCGAGGGTCTTGTCGGCGATGTGTTTATCGGCCAACACCCCGGCGCCGTGAATAAGCCCGCTGATAGGCGCCAATGCCTGAATGGGCGCCAGTGTGGACGCGACCGCATCCGGGTTACTGACATCCAGGCTCAGGTATTCGGCGCTGGCACCTATGGCCTCAAAGCGCTTGAGCGCTGCGTGTATCTCAAGCGCGTTGACCAGAGGTTTTATCAGGGCTTCCACTTCCTTGGGCGAGGGCTTTTGCCCCTTGGCCAATAGCGCGGTGATTGCGGCTGCTTTTAGCTGACCGCTCTCAAGCCCCTTGGCCCAATCGGGGAATGCTTCCAATGCCAAGGCCTTGCTGCGACCGGCGAGAATAAAGTGACTGCCACTTTGGCGGGCCAGCGCCAGGGCACAGTCCAGGGTGACGCCTTTTGCGCCCCCGGTCACCAGTATTTTATCTGAACTATCGAGTCTGCATGGCGCCAGGCTTGTATCGGCAGCATTCTGGTCATCGGCCGAAGTCGCTACCAGGGTCACTCTGCCGGCGGCGCTTTTGCCCCACTCCAACGGATCCTGACTCGGGCTGTAGAGCGCATCCATGACTTGCGAGGCCAGCGCCGAGGCATCAAGCTCAGGAGCAAGATCCAACGCGCGGCAATGCACCTGAGGCCATTCCTGCGCCAGGGTCTTGGTTAAGCCAAACAGGGCGCTCTGATTCAGTTCACAGGGCTGACCGCTGAAACCCAGCTGACCATCCATACGCGCCACAGTGATAAAGGCGCGGCGGCCTTTTGTCGGCGTTTGCCAGGCTGGGCTCAAATGCTTGGCGAACAGGAAGCTCAGTTGTACCTGAGTCTTGGCCGTGATGTTGAGCGGCATCAACTCTTCGAGTTGTTCCCGCGGCAGTTGTGGCTGCAGATGGATATAGATGGCCACTTGCTGTTCGAGCCCGGCGATGAGCGCCTCGACTCCGGCATCATCATTGCTGGCCAGAGTCAGGATTGGCAGTTTGCTATCCAGCGCCGATTGCGAATCGGTTGCCGCCGGGCGCACCAGAGTGACATTGATGCCACTGTCTGTCAGTTTCTTGGCCAGGACACCGGCGTTGTGGCCGTCATCGAGCAGCAGCGCACAGCTGTTCGCGGCAAACAGAGCCTCGGCGCTTGCGCCTGAGAATCTATCTGCCGCCGGCAGCTTTTTTAGGCTGACTCCCGAATGGGGCGGCAAGGCCACACTCGGCTGAGTGTTTGGCGTCTCATCGGTTTGGGTTAGCGGCTCGGCGGCATGCTCAGCGTTTGAACCGGCAAAACAATCTATGATCTGCCCCAGGGTGCGGCATTCGCTTAAGCTTGCGGCGTCCAGCTGTGGCAGCTCTGGCAATTGGTCCTGCACTGTGCCGAGAATTTCCACCCGCTTGATGGAATCGATACCGAGATCGGCCTCCATATCCATCCCCAGTTCGAGCATTTCTGTGGGGTAGCCGGTCTTGTCGGCCACCACTTGCAGCATCAGTGCCGTCACATCACTAGCTGTGTTTGATTGAGTTGTGTTTGATTGAGCCGTGTTTGACAGGGCTGGGCTCGGCTGAATTGGCTCGGGTTGCACGCTTGAATCCACTCCGGCGCTTTGCTGCAGATAATCGACTATCTGCCCCAGGGTGCGGCATTCGCTTAAGGTGGCGGCATCCAGAGGCGGCAGCTCAGGCAATTGGTCCTGCACTGTGCCGAGAATTTCCACCCGCTTGATGGAATCGATACCAAGATCGGCCTCCATATCCATCCCCAGCTCGAGCATTTCGGCCGGGTAGCCGGTCTTGTCGGCCACCACCTGCAGCATCAGTGCCGTGACATCATTCTGATTTGCATGAGCTGTGTTTGACTGGGCAGGGCTCAGCTGAATTGGCTCAGGCTGAACGCTTGAATCCACACCGGCGCTTTGCTGCAGATAGTCGACAATCTGCCCCAGGGTGCGGCATTCGCTTAGGGTGGCGGCATCCAGCTGTGGCAGTTCAGGCAATTGGTCCTGCACTGTGCCGAGAATTTCCACCCGCTTGATGGAGTCGATACCGAGGTCGGCCTCCATATCCATCCCCAGCTCGAGCATTTCTGTGGGGTAGCCGGTCTTGTCCGCCACTACCTGCAGCATCAGTGCAGTGACATCATTCTGATTTGCATGAGCTGTGTTTGACTGGGCAGGGCTCAGCTGAATTGCCTCAGGCTGAACGCTTGAATCCACACCGGCGCTTTGCTGCAGATAGTCGACAATCTGCCCCAGGGTGCGGCATTCGCTTAGGGTGGCGGCGTCCAACTGTGGCAGCTCAGGCAAGGCATCCTGCACTGTGCCGAGAATTTCCACCCGCTTGATGGAATCGATACCGAGATCGGCCTCCATATCCATCCCCAGCTCCAGCATCTCTGTGGGGTAGCCGGTTTTGTCGGCCACCACCTGCAGCATCAGTGCCGTGACATCATTCTGATTTGCATGAGCTGTGTTTGATTGAGCTGCGTTTGATTGAGCCTGGGGTGGCTGAACACTGGAGTTCACACCGGCGCTTTGCTGCAGATAAGCGACTATCTGCCCCAGGGTGCGGCATTCACTTAGAGTTGCGGCATCCAATTGTGGCAAGTTGGGCAATTGATCTTGCACTGTGCCGAGAATTTCCACCCGCTTGATGGAGTCGATACCGAGATCGGCTTCCATATCCATCCCCAGCTCGAGCATTTCTGTGGGGTAGCCGGTTTTGTCGGCCACCACTTGCAACATCAGCTCTTCGACACCTGTGCTTGGCTTGGCTGTGGTTTCGGCTACTGCTGGGGCTGGAGCTTGAGGCCGGCTCTGTAGCACCTGGCTTGGTTGCTGTGGCGTGCTTGCTGCTTTTACTGGCGCTGCGGCGTGAGTTAAAGGCGCTGCGGCCTGGACGGGCACAGACACAGACACTGGTACTGCTTGGGCCTGCTCTATATTGGGCAATACAGCATTGGTCAACACAGAATTTGGTAACACAGCACCGCCCTGAAGTTGTTGCAACAACTGCTGGGCGCCGAGATTTTGCGACTGAATAAAGTCGTTGTGGATCTTCAAAGTCTCGGCCTGGTGCTGGTGGAACATGGCCAGGGTCTGATTGAGGCTGTCAGGAATCGCTTTGCCGGCCGTCGCCAGTTTTACTTGCTCGGCGAGCAGTTGCTGCACACTGTTGCCATATTGCAGCGGGATATTCAGAAACTGCTGATGCAGCTCGGCCAACTGTTGCTGGGCGCTGAAAAACTGCTGTAATCCGCTGCCGCTGTTTGCTGGGAGGCCGTTTGCAGCTTGTGGCGCTGTAGCTTGGCTCGGTTGACTCGGGTTTTGGCTTGCGGCCGCAACTGGGATCTCGACGATTTTTTCCACGACTTTCTCGACTATTTTTGTCTGTTGACTGATCCGGCCCTCTTTGAGTGAGGCCGCCATCTTCTGGGCGGTCGCCGGGCTGATATAGTTACTGGCACCGAGCTTGATAGTCATCGGTGAGGCTTTGTGTTTGGCCTGGGTTTGTACGGCGCGATAGGCATCGGGATCTGTCAGAGGCAGGCCCGCCAATGCCAGGCTGATAAGGGCTTGCTTCAGCTCAGTGTCGGCGGCCAGTGAATCGATACAGCTTGGGCTGTCCAGCGAGAGGAACAGGCATTCGGCGGCGCGATCGCCCAAGGTGGCTTGCGCCAACCTGGCCAGGGTGTTTTTCGGGCCAAACTCGACAAATATTCTGGCGCCGTCCCGGTACATGCTCTCTATCTGCTCACTGAAGCGCACCTGCTTGAGCATATGCTGCTCCAGGTTGGCTCTGAGGCTTTCGGCATCCTGTGCCAGCTTGTCACCTGTGGCATTGACATACAGAGGCGTTTTCGCATCGCTCAAGCCCTGGCGGGCAATCGCCTCGGCAAAGGGTTGCTGCGCATGGGCCACCAGCGGAGTGTGGAAGGCACCGGATACCGGCAGCGCTATGGCGCGCAAACCTGCCTCGTTCAGCTTGAGGTTGAGCCGGGCTACCGCTTCACTCGCGCCGGCAATCACAAGCTGAACCGGGCTGTTGATATTGGCTATCTGCACCTCGGGTTCAGTCTGCAGCAGTTGCTCGAGAGTATTCCGCTCAGCGGCTGAAGGCAGGATAACGGCGCTCATGGCGCCCGGATCTTTATCTTCGGGGACACTGGCCATGGCATCGCCTCGGGCGAAGGCCAGCGCGTAATAGCTCTCACGGCTCAAGGCACCAGCGGCGCGCAGTGCCGACAGCTCACCAAAGCTGTGACCGGCCAGCATATCCGCCTGGAATCCGGCCTGGCAAAGCAGAGTGAACTGTCCCATGCCGAGGGCGCCAATGGCGCTTTGGGCAAAGCGGGTATTGGCCAGTGCCAGTTCATCCTCTTTGCTGGCCTGGGGCGAGAATTTGGCTATCGGGAACACCCGCGCCGACAAGGGGCCCATGCCGTACTTGTCGGCTATGCCCTGGCGGGAAAACTCACGGTCGGCGGCGGCAAATTCGGCGCGAAGCTCGGGGTAGAGTTGGGTTAGCCCAGAGCCCATCTGTAGATACTGACTGCCTTGACCGGCAAACAGGGCGGCGGTCTTGGCCTCAGTCAAAGGCGCGCTGCGGTACTCGACTCCCTGATGTTGCCAACGGTTTTGCGGCTGTTCTTCAGCCGTGCTTTGCAGCTTGTTCAAGGCCTGTTGCAGCTTTTGCTGCAGCTCTATGGTGTCGCAGGCAAGCAGTCCCAGCCTTGGGCCTTGTACCTGTGTCTGGCTGCCGAGGCGATAGGGCGCGCACAGGGTTTCAAGGTCGTCATGGGCATCTGACTCCAGCGTCTTGAGCAGAGCGCTTATCTCTTGAACTAGCGCCGGTTTGTCTGGTGCGCAAAACAGCAGCGGCAAAGGCGTGCGTCTCAGGCGCGAGGGGTGCTTGGGTAATTCGGGGCTGTGCTCTTCCAATACCAGGTGGAAGTTGGTGCCACCAAAGCCAAAGGAGCTGACGGCGGCGCGCCTTGGCGTACCGTCGGTTCTTGGCATCCAGGGGCGGGTTTGAGTGTTGAGATAGAAGGGCGATTGCTCCACTGCCATCTTGGGGTTGGGCTGCTTCACATTGATGGTGGGCGGCAACACCTTGTGATGCAGCGCCAATGCCGCCTTGATCACCCCGGCGGTGCCGGCGGTCGACTTGGTATGGCCCACCTGTGACTTGATTGAACCCAGGGCGATATGTTGCAGCTCAGGATTATCCTGGCTCATTACGGCGTTGAGGCCGCTGAATTCGGCCACATCACCGGCGGCCGTACCTGTGCCGTGGGCTTCCATCAGGCCCAGAGTATGGGGTGGGAACCCGGCATCATCATAGGCCCGCTGCAGCGCCTTGGCCTGGCCTTCGGGGCGCGGCGCGTAAATGCTCTTGAACTTACCGTCGCTGGAGGCGCCAACCCCTTTGATCACCGCATAGATGCGGTCACCGTCGCGCTCGGCATCCTCCAGGCGTTTCAGCGCCACCATGCCTATGCCTTCGCCTATCATCATGCCGCGGGAGTCGGCGTCGAACGGCTTTATCTGCTCGTCGCTGGTAAAGGCCGGGGTCTTGGAGAAGCTCATGTACATATAGGCAGAGTTGTCGGTGCAGACGCCTCCGGTGAGCATCATATCGCTGCGACCTTCGGTCAGCTCGGTGAGCGCCATTCGCATTGCCGCCAGCGAGCCGGCACAGGCGGCGTCGACCACACAGTTCATGCCGCCGAGATCGAAACGGTTGGCAATCCGACCGGCGATAACATTGCCGAGTGACCCAGGGAAGGAGTTTTCCTCCCAGTGTATATATTGGTCCTGGAATTTGCGGATCAGCATTTCGCTGTCCTGCTCACTGACGCCACTCTCGCGAAACACCTTTTTCAGCACAGGGTATTGCAGCCTGGCATTGAGGCTTTGGCTGATCTTCTGGCCACCGCCAATCCCCAAGGTGATACCGATGCGGTCGCGGTCATAGTCCGAGCCTTCATGGATACCTGCATCCTCCAACACCTCTTTGGCTACCACCAGCGACAGCAGCTGTGAGGTGTCGGTCAGTTCGAGGATATTGGGCGGCAGACCAAACTCCATGGGGTTGAAATCCACTTCCGGGATAAAGCCGCCGCGCTTGCAGTAACTCTTGTCGGCGGCTTTCTTGTCGGGGTCAAAATAGTCTGCCACTTGCCAGCGGTCGGCGGGCACTTGGGTGATGGCATCTATCTTGTCGCATATCAGATCCCAAAACTGGTTCAGATAACGACTGCCGGCAAACAGGCTCGCCATGCCGACTATGGCAATCGGCGTGTCTTTCAGCCTTTTGTTGAGGCGTTTGTCTATCTGAGAGGCTTGTGCTTGGCTCATTGAGCATCTCCATTGGTGGCTGCAAGTTGCGGCCTGGGTTTGCGCCCTGCCTTGGCGGCAGCGGGAAACCTGGATTGGAAAATATGATAGTTGCGTACCAGCAAGCGGCGCAGTGCAAACGGGGCACGCTTGAGGACGTAGGCTATGTAGCGGTCGGCGGCGTGGGTGTCGTCATCCTGATAGATGTCGACATAGACCCAGCCGCTGACGGGATCCATCCCTATGAGTACCGAATGGGTCTGTTGGCCAATGGGAATACTCATGGCTTCGACCTGAACCACAGTGTGTTCATCGGTACTGGGCAGCATCAACGCATCGGCGAGCGTTTGGCTGTTGAGGGTGTAGGTTTGCATTTTGCTGCCGCTGTAGACCGGCAGCTTATTGAAGTGTTTCGGCGGCAGCGAGTGCGCAGCATCAATATTGTCGAGCCGGGACGCGCCGTGGCGTTTCAGACAGCGGGCCAGCCCGGAGCGCGAAACATGGGGATTGATAAACTCTTGGGTGACTTGCAACAGCCTGTCCAATGGCAGCTTGAGCTGCCAACGCAGTCCGACAACCACATATTCCTGAATATCGCTCAGGGTAGTATTCAGATGATGCGGGGTATGGGATTGATCCTGGGTCGACTCGCGTTTACGCCACTTGCGAACGGTTGCTTCACTGATATTCAGTAACCGTGCCAGTTGGCTGACATTGAGCTCCGACTCCTGGATAAAGCGGCGCATTTCCGGGGTGGTGGTGGCATTGCGATGGCGCCGTTTTCCGGTTTGAGTTTGCTTCATAATCAGCTGGGACTGGGCCCTTGGGCTTCCTTTCTCGCCTGTCTGCTATGGTTGCAAACTTCCACAATACTGAGCGTCAGGCTGTTATTTCAGTAACAGGTGAAGCAGATTACCAGTGCCTGCCACTCGATACAATCATCTGGGACTGAAAATCCTGCTTTTGTTTTAAGGCTCTTACTCGCAAATGAGTCCGGAATGACTTGTTGTTGATTTGTTTTTAAATTGATATAACTTGGTTGTTTTGGTTTTTTGTGCTGTAAAAATGGATATCTGATACCTATTTATCCCTAATCCCCTGTGATCTGTTGCCGCTTATATTGCAGCTTATGTTACAACCTGGGTATCTGCCTTTAGGGCAGCTGGATGAACTGGCATCAGCAACAGAAATGGAGAGTGTCAGGTGTATTTAACAAAAAATAATCTACTGGGAATGGCGAGCGCGGCCTTGTTTACTGTACTCGGCGCCGGTTGCAGTGCTACCAGTGCCACGACCGCCGAGTTGTCGCCAGAGGACGCGGCCCGTCAACAAAGACTCGATGAACAGGGATACCGCTGCGATCGGGTTAGGGTTACCGGCAGCAATATTCCCAACCGCCGCTGTACAACCGCCCAGCAGCGGGAAAGAGAGCGGGAAGAGGCGAGAGCCTATGTCGATAAAATGAATCAGCAAAACATGAATGATTAGCACTTGAGACCGAGGGGGAGGCCAGGGCAAAATAGCCTACTCCCCCTTGGTTTTTTGGAGCCTCCCATCAACGCCGTTCAGCTCTTTTTGTATCCCTTACGCCCGAGTGAGCCTTTAAAACTCAAAGATCTGGCGCTGTGCCTAGCGCCGGCCGAGCGGGAAAAGTTTGCCCGAATAAGCCATAAAGAGGTAAAGCAACGGGCAATAACAAGCCGCGCCTTGCTGAGAAAGACCCTGAGTACTCAAGCGCCGCTTGCAGCCCGGGAGTGGTGTTTCGATTATGGTCCCCAGGGTAAGCCGCGCCTTTGTGATGAGCAGTTTCAACAGACTCAGCTGCATTTTAACCTCAGTCACAGCGGTGATTGGCTGCTGTTGGCATTGCTGAAACATCCTTCTCCTGAGTTGCAACTTGGCGTCGATATAGAGCGTTTACGGATGCGCACGGCTATCGATACTGTGATGCGCCACTATTTTGCGCCTTTTGAGCTGCAGCAGTTACGAAATCTGGATGATGCCGCGCGGCGAGAGGCGTTTTTCGACCTCTGGGCCTTGAAAGAGTCTTATATCAAGGCGACCGGCAAGGGGTTGGCGCAGCCGCTTGATGGGTTTGCGTTCGACTTGAGCTCAGGGGAAGCCTGCTCGGCCGAGCGGCCTGCCGAGATTGTTTCGATGCGCCGCGGGCTTTTGTTAAAGCCTAAGGAAAACACCCGATGGCAGAGTTGGCTTGGCCATATGGAGCCGGGTTATCGATTGGCCCTGACCATAGGGGCGCCTGCAGCCATCAACTGGCAATTGCAGTGGCACCTTGGCCAGTAGCACTCTGAAATAGGTAACGCGCAAGAATGAAAAAGCGGCCTTAAAGCCGCTTTATGTTCGATTACTGTCTAGCCAGGCGTTGGCTTTCCGGCACGTGCTCAAAGTCACTGCGGAAAGGGTTGATGTCCAATCCACCTCTGCGGGTGTAGCGGGCGTAGACGGTCAATTTACTGCAATGGCAGAAACGCTTCAGATCGGTGAATATCCGCTCCACACACTGTTCGTGGAACTCGTTATGCTGGCGGAAAGAGATCAGATAACGCAGCAGTTTTTCCCTGTCTATCTTGGGGCCCTGGTAGCGGATCATCACGCTGCCCCAATCAGGCTGTGAGGTGATCAAACAGTTGGACTTAAGCAGGTTGGAGTTCAAGGTCTCGGCGACTATCTGCTTGTCGTCTGTGCTTTCTTCGAGCCATTTGGGGTTGAACTCATAGACGTTGACTTCAATATCCAGATCGTCAATGCAGTGCCCCGGCAGCTCAACAACTCTCTGGCTGTTGAAGTGCTTGGGCTCAATCACTCTGACTTTTACCTCGCCATTGGCACAGCGGCTCAGATCTTGGGTCAGGGTCTGCTCGACGGCTTCAGTACTGTCAAAGCGAGTTTGATTGAAACTGTTCAGATAGAGCTTGAATGATTTGGACTCAATTAAATGCTCACTGTTGAGATCCAGCTGGAACTCGGCGATGGCTACCATGGGCTTGCCCTTGGCATTGAGCCAGGAGAGCTCATAGCCGGTCCAGATATCGGCCCCCTGAAACGGCAGAGGTGCACTCAGGTTGATTGCATCACGGTTGAGTTTGCGGGGCACTCCCTGCAACAGCTCTGGGGCGTAATGCTCTTGATAATCTGTCTGCTGACCCAGTGTCAGGCCAGATAAGGCTTCAGCGTTCCGGTAAGGGTCGTGATTCTGTGTCATCAAGCGGGTTTCCGTGTCAAAATAGGTTACCATTATACCTGAATTTGGAAGTGCGATAAGTGTCTTGTGCCCAGGCGTTGGAGCAATTTCTCAGCCGTTATCATCAAAGTTACCAGTCGAGTCTGGGGGAAGGCCCCAGATATTATGCCAGGGGAGAAGCCTCGCCCTGCTTGCTGCAGGAGGATGGCGAAGATCCACTACTGTGGCAGACTATTCGCCGTGAACAGCCAGGCAGTTTTGCCAATGTCAGTCATGCGCTGGAGTTGCCGCTGCATGCCGATATCGACGAGTTTTATGGGCAGTTTTTTGCCGCGCATCTGTTGTTTGAAGCCGATTTCGGCGAAGGGGAACTATTGCAGCCCTGGAGTCAGGATGATTTTGAGTTTCTGCAGCAGAATCTGATTGGGCATTTGATGATGAAACGCAAGCTCAAACAGCCACCGACCTGGTTTATCGGTCTATTGGGGCAAGGTGATGAGATGATCTGCGTGGATAATGAAACCGGTGCTGTCTGGCGTGAGGTCCCGGGTGAGCTTCCCTCAAAGAAGCTGGCAGACAGCCTGGAAGAGTTTCTTGTTATGCTGCGCCCCAGAGTGGCGCCGGCGGTCGAGCCAGTGGAGCCGGCCATGGCGGATGTCGACCATCCCGGTCTCTGGGCGCGAATGAAGCTTATGTGGCAACACCTGTTTTCCCGCCGCTGACAGTCGGGGTTACCACAGTCACTATTGATTGATGATCACTGCTATTGATGATCCTAGGCTATTGATTGTCCCAGTTTATTGATGATCCCAGGAGAGGTTGGAGACTATCCGGCAGTTGTCACAGCGGAAATGAAATAGATCCAGTAACGGGCTGGGTTGGCGCCAATCCGGGTTGCCGCAGCGGGGGCAGGGACGGGCCAATTCGGCTTGTTTACTCTCTCCCCCGACCCGGTAAAGGTAGTAATAGGTAGGAATTTTGGTCAAATATTCGATACGGCCACGCAAATCCCAGCCGCGGCGAAACAGATCGCTGTCCGGGCAGGAAAGCTCCTCAAGGGCGGCAAATTCGGCCTTGGTTGCTGCGGCCATCTGCAGTTCATCACAGGCTTGCCACTCGGTTTGCCAACGGATCACCCGCTTGTGATCGCCGTTGAAGGTCGCGGGAATACGGTAGAGGGGAATGGGTAGCAAGTTATCGCCGCTGCGCAGTGGCGAGCACATATGCACATAGCTGGTATAAAGCAGCTGCCAACTTGGGGGCTCCAGGGTGCTGACCTCGGAATTGATATCCTGACCTATGAGCTTTTCCTTGGGGGCCAGCAATTTGGCCTCGGTTAACTGTTGCAACGCCTGTTTGGCCCAGGGACTGTTATGCCTGTTGGCCAGACTGGTTTCTTCCGGCAGCAGCAGCCTGACTCTGAACTCCCCGTCTCTAAAGGCCACCGCAAATTCCCGCCCCAATACCTGACCATTGGCTCGCCAGGCTTCAAGCAGGGTGTTGATGGCTTTTTCTGCGGCGCTGATCGTGGTGTTGGCAAAGCATTCAAACCTGAGTTCGCAGACAAACATTATTGCTGCTCCTCAAGCTTGGCGAGCCTTTGTTGCAAGTCCGCGAATTCTTGTTTCAGTTGTTGTTGTTCCTGGCGTAGCCAGCTGATTTCCTGCTGAAGAACTTCTACTGTGGGCACTGCTTGCTGTGGTGCAGTTTCATCCTGTTGAGGTTGGCTTTGAGACATTTTTTCCCGTTCACTCTCAGGCAGGGACTTGAAGCGCAGCAGTCCTTCAACCAGCACGGGCATTGGTAACTTATTGCCGAGTCTTGCCTTAATCAATGCCAGAGAGGGAGTATGGCCGCTTTGGGCTACTGCCGCAGCTGCGGCCATGACCTGTTCCAGTGGAGTGGACATCTTGGTAAAAAACCTCACATTTTCGCCAATAGCTACATAGTGCAGCTGGCGTTTGTTTTTATCTTTTTGATATTTATTAAATTATTTATTGGCCCACATGTTGCATTGCGTTTGCTGCATTTGCTTAACAAAAGTCAACATTTGATAAATATAACAAGGAGTGACAATGAATAAGTTATTACTGCCACTAGTGGGGATTGCAAGCTTAGGGCTTAGTGCTTGTGTGGTCAATGTCGGTGATCACGAAGCCAACTGGGATGAAAGGGAATCCTGGCAATTACAACAACAGCAAAATCAGCAACAACTGGCCAAGTTGAACCTGGGGATGGATCAGCAACAGGTGCAGCAGCTCATGGGGCAGGCCGACTTTAATGAAGCCTTTCTCTCCAATGATCAGCAAGTACAGGTGCTCTTTTATCGTACCCGCCACAGACACAGTGATGGTAAGACCACCAAGGATGAGTGCACCCCCTTGGTGTTTCGCGATCAACAGCTGATAGGCTGGGGCGATAAGGCTTACGCGCAGCTGTAATTCAAACTCATTTCAATCAACGCCTGAGCTGGGCGTCCAAATGATCTATGGTATCTGACCATTGGGCGTCCTCGGCCAGAGCCTCTGTTAAAAAAGTGCGTTGTGCATCATTCCAGAATGGTGCATCCACCAGTTTGACTCCCTCGGGGATAGAATGTGCGTCGATAAAGCCTTCTATCGCCTTGCTGCCGCTGGGGAGTCCCAATTGCTCAAACAAATGGGCCAAGTCTGTGTGGGTGGTATCCATATTCTGACCTCCTGAAATCCCGGCATATTGCCAAGTGATGAGTGATGGGCGAACAAGCCTTCATAAAAAAAGTAAGTATTATTGCTTCCTTAGCTTATATCAATTGAACAGCAGATCCATTTCTTTAAATTGAGGAGGGGGCGCTTGTGCACCAGGAGCGCCTAAAGGCTTGGATGCAAGGTTGTAGGTCAAGAGCTTAGTTAATCCCATCTATAATTTGAATAGATACGCTGCCGGCAGAAACTGTGGTGATAGTTGGTAAGCAAGATGTTGTACTCTGATCCAATATTGTTAAATTGGAAAGTGCCCTTTTGGCTGACAAGGACAACAACAAATGGAAACTCAGACTTCTGATTCCCTGCGTGCCGTTTACCTGACGGCAGAAGATTTACGCTTGGCCGCATCAATTCTTTATAACGCCTATCACGATGATGCGTTTTTTCTGCAGACCTTGCCGGCTGCCAATGCCGCCGAATATGAACAAAAGCTCAGGGCCGCAATTCGTGAAGAGCTCAATGAACTTTGGCAACAGGAGCAGCCCCTTATTGGTTTGTTCGACGCTGAGCGCTTGATTGGGGTTGCCTGCGTGGTTACCTCATCACTTCCCCAAGGCGAAGGGCGCTATTGGCATTGGCGTTTGAAAATGCTGCTGGGGACGGGCTGGCAGGCGACGCAGAAGTTGATGCAGAAGGAAAATTCAATTCTGGAGCACCTGCCGGCGACAGAGTACGGCGTTATTCAATTTATCGCAGTAGCGTTAACCGAGCAACACAAGGGGTATGGCAAGTTGCTCGTCCAGGCGGTATTGGGTTGGTGTGATGAGCAGCCGGAGCTGGAAGGAGTTGGGGTCTTTGTGACCGAGGATGGTCATTCTCATCTGTTTCGAGAGCAAGGCTTTGTACCTGTGGTTGAGCTCAATATAGGGTTGTTAACAGGAGAGTTGCTCTTTTACCACAGTCACACTGATGATGACGTCTACCAATAACAGGAGTTAAGCATGGAGCAAAAGTACAAGAGTTTTGCTGAGTTTTATCCTTTCTACCTGTCGCAGCATTCCGATCCCGTATGCCGAGGTTTGCATTATTTAGGTTCGACCCTGGTATTGCTTTTTCTGTTATTCAGCTTGCTTAGTGGACAATTTGTATGGCTCTTGGCTCTGCCTGTGGTGGGTTATGGCTTTGCTTGGATTGGTCACTTTGGTTTTGAACACAATAAGCCGGCGACCTTTCAATACCCAGTCTATAGCTTGATGGCTGACTGGGTCATGTTGGCCCAGTTTGTCAGTGGCAAACGTCGTTTCTGAGTGTTTTTGGTTATTTACCAGTACTAATGTGAGACATGTCTCACAAAGCTGTGCGATAAACATAAGCCTTATTGGCTGTTCTTACTGGTGAATAATTAAATATTTTTAATAAACAAGAGATTAGACTTATATTAGTGACTGCTGAATATTTGTTGTTCCCAGCCTGTTCTAAAATCGACCATCTCAAATAGGGGTCTTTGGGTACACTTAAGTTGTGGTCAGGGCAGGATGCTTTGACAGAGCTTCCAAGGAAGAGGGAGCAGCAAGGAAAGCAACGCCAAGGAGTTTAAGGTGGCAGCCAAGGAAGGGCAAGTGTCAGGATGATACGTTTTGGAAAGGCCTATTCAAGGATGAGCTGCAAGGAAGCCTGATAAATGGATTTTAATCATGGATGACAATCAAGACAGGACGTCTTGAAACCATTGCAGGGAAGTTAAAGCCAAGGAAACGGCTCGCAGGGAAAGCAGACACCAGGATGGATCCACAGGAGATTTTTTCCGGTAATAAGGAAATTGCCGCGCCAGGAAAGGCCATTTGAGACAGGAAGGTCTGCTAAGGAAAGTGTTCAGGATGAAGTAGAGGACAGGCTCAGGGATGCCAGCCTTTGGGTTAAGGGAAAACCCAACTCATGGACGACACCGCTCGTGGATGGGCAAACATGGAAGATGAGTGCCAGGAGGCCACAAGGAGGCTCAAGGGAATTGAGCAGACACCAGGATGGTTGTAAGCAGGGATGAAAAGATGGCTTGGAAGCTGTCATCACTGAGACAAGGTGTCCACAGGAAGAAATTCATACGCATGGAAGGTGCAGGGAGCACAACTCAGCGGGATGGCTGACAGCAGTAAATAGGGCGCGTCTTAGGACGCGCCTTTTCTTTGTGCGTCAGGCTGTAGTGACCAACTCGTTTCAGTTCAGTTCAGTTGGTGTTGGTAGGATGCCATTGTAAGCCCTCTTTAAGCCCGGTCATGGACGCCATTGGCTGTACGGCGAGGGAGCGCATCTTGAGGTGGGAAAGGAGTAATATGGAAAATAGCTCACGGATCTGACGAACTGGAATCGAATAGATGTACCTGCAATGGCTGAAGTAAGTGGATTAAAGTTCAGCATTGAATTGTCACCAATAATCCAGACACTTACCTGCTGTTCTTTCCGCTGAGTGACATGCCATTTACACTGTCTTTTGTACTGTTTGAAACCTGGATAGAGCGATGACTTCTCTGCTTTGTGAGAATAGCATTTGTTTATCTGGCCTCTCTTTGGCGAGAAGGTACAACAAACACAGGATAAAGAAACCTCCAAGCAAGGTGGATTTTTACTTTTTGTCATCCTCATGGCTTGATGATTTGGCGATTTTGTTGGTTACCACAAGTGAGCCAGGCTTGGCATTTAAACCTAGACAGAACACAAACTGAAACCGTTTGCTGTTTCCTTTGCAATAAAGATGAAAATTTTTCCGATTTCGCCCTTGATCTCCCGCTTCAGTCTCGGCATAGTGTAATGCCGTAATGGTGTACCGCTACAGTGATGCGTTCAGGTATGCCGCACAAAATAATTTCAGGTGATCAGAATGCAGTCCAGTAACATAGAGAATGTGCACATCAGTGCCGAACAAGTCCTCATCACTCCCGAAGAACTCAAGCAGCAGTTGCCACTTTCTGATCACGGCTATCGCTATATTCTCAGCGCTCGCAAGACGGTTTCTGACATAGTTCACAAGCGTGACAACCGGGTGTTGGTCGTTACCGGCCCTTGCTCTATTCACGATATTGAGTCGGCCAAGGAATATGCCCTGAAACTGAAAAAGCTCCATGACGAGCTCAAGGATCAGTTTTTTATCCTGATGCGGGTCTATTTTGAAAAGCCCCGAACGACTGTGGGCTGGAAAGGGATGATCAATGATCCCGATATGGATGAGTCCTTCAATATTGAAAAAGGGTTGCGGATGGCGCGGGAGTTGATGCTGTTTCTGGCCGAACTCGAGTTGCCGGTTGCCACTGAAGCGCTGGATCCCATAAGTCCGCAATATATTTCCGAGCTGGTGACCTGGTCAGCCATAGGCGCCAGAACCACAGAGTCACAAACCCACAGGGAGATGGCCTCCGGGCTTTCCATGCCGGTAGGATTTAAAAACGGTACGGATGGCAATCTGGGGGTGGCCATTAACGCCCTCAAGTCGGCGGCCAGCAGTCACAGATTCATGGGGATCAATCAACAAGGGCAGGTGGCTTTGCTGCAAACCGCCGGTAACCCGGATGGGCATGTGATCCTGCGGGGTGGTGCTGGCCCCAACTATGACGCCGATTCGGTGGCTGAGTGTGAACGGCAGCTGCATGGTGCCGGGCTCAATGCCAGACTGATTATCGACTGTAGTCATGGCAACTCCAACAAAGATCATCGGCGGCAACTGCCTGTGTGCCGGGATGTATTTGACCAGATAGCGGCGGGCAATCGCTCCATCATAGGTTTGATGTTGGAAAGCCATCTGTTTGCCGGTAGTCAGGCCTGTGACAAGCCGCTTGCCGAGCTTGATTATGGGGTTTCGGTCACAGATGCCTGCATAGATTGGCAGGATACGGAGCAACTGCTCAGGCAAGGGGCAGCGCAACTGAGTTCTATTTTACCCACTCGCTTTGATATGCTCAGGGTGGCAAATGGCTGACGGAAGATTTGAGATGAGTGAGAAAACCACGGCAGAGCTGGAAAAGTTACGCGGACTGATTGACGGCGTCGACCAAGAGTTACTCAAGTTGCTGCGTCAGCGGCTGGATCTGGTGGCCCAGGTCGGCGCGGTCAAACACAATGCCGGCCTGCCCATCTATGCACCGCAGCGGGAGGCCGCCATGTTGGCCAAGCGCCGCGTAGAAGCCGAAAGTCTGGGGGTATCGCCGCAGTTGATAGAGGATGTGCTCAGGCGTCTGATGCGGGAATCCTATCTCAACGAAAAGGATGTGGGTTTCAAGCAGGTGAACCCGGATATCAACAAGGTGGTGATCATTGGCGGCCGTGGCCAGTTGGGTACCCTGTTTGCCCAGATGCTGACACTCTCCGGCTATCCAGTGCATCTGCTCGATAAAGATGATTGGGATAATGCCGATGCTATCCTCGACGGTGCCGGTCTGGTATTGGTCACTGTGCCGATTGCCATTACCTGTGAGCTTATTCGCTCCCGTTTGCGGCACTTGCCCAAGGATTGCATCCTTGCGGATCTGACCTCGATAAAGTCGGAGCCGCTGCAAGCCATGCTCGAGGCCCACAGCGGGCCTGTGGTGGGGCTTCATCCCATGTTTGGCCCGGATGTGGGCAGCCTTGCCAAGCAGGTTGTCGTGGTATGCCATGGTCGGCAGAGTGAGGCCTATGCCTGGCTGCTGGAGCAGATAGCTATTTGGGGAGCGCGGTTGGTGGAAGCGGATGCCGGCAAACATGATAAAGCGATGCAACTGGTGCAGGCGATGCGTCACTTCTCCAGCTTTGTCTATGGCCTCAACTTGTGCCGGGAGCAGGCCGATCTCGATAGCCTGCTGCAGTTCAGCTCGCCGATTTACCGGCTGGAGCTGGCCATGGTCGGTCGCTTGTTTGCCCAAAGCCCAGATCTTTATGCCGATATCATCTTCGCCCAGCAGGAGAGCCTGGGTGCTATCTCCGACTATCTGGACAACTATGCCGGCGCTTTGGCCATGCTCAAGGCCGGTGACAGAGACGGCTTTGTGCGCCAGTTCCGTGAGGTGGCCGAATGGTTCGGTGACTTTGCACCACAGTTTCGCAGCGAGAGCCGCAGTATGCTGCAGTCGGTCAATGATATGAAGAGTCACTGATCTCAAGGCGGTCAACTCCGCTGGCAGTGCAACGCGATTTATCCAAGGGAGCCTTTTAGGCTCCTTTTTCATTTGTATCAGCAAGATAGAAGTCAAAAAGCCATTTATTCAGCAATTGCTTAAGGTGATCTCCTTCAAGCTTTATGACTCACGTTCTTTCGTCTGAGCGATGAAAGAGTACACTGATTTAAAACATGCAAAAATAAAGCATGATTAAAGGAGATATGCCGTGTTTTGTATTCAGTGTGAGCAAACCATTCGAACCCCGGCCGGTAATGGCTGCAGCTATGCCCAGGGGATGTGCGGTAAATTGGCCGCAACCTCGGATCTGCAAGATCTGTTGATTTACATGTTGCAGGGGCTGTCTGCCTATGCTGTCAAACTCCGGGAGTTTGAGGTTATCGATCCGCAAGTCGATACCTTTGTGCCCAAGGCGTTTTTCGCCACTCTGACCAATGTCAACTTCGACGACGAGCGGATTAGCGAATATGCAAAGGAGGCCGCTCGCTTGCGAGACCAGCTAAAGCAGCGCTATCTGGAGCTTTGCGAACAAAGGGGCGTGACACCCGAGCCTATGTCCGCCGCGGCGACTCTGCTGCTGGGGGCATCCAAGGCCGAGCTGTTACAGCAGGCCAAAGTCGCTGCGCCCAACCGCGGTGATGACCTCAATGAAGATATTCTCGGTTTGCGACTTCTGTGCCTCTACGGCCTGAAAGGGGCGGCGGCCTATATGGAACACGCCCGGGTTCTGGATCAAACCAGCAGCGAAGTGGCCGGTCGTTTCCACGAGATCATGGCCTTTTTGGCGACCGACAGCACAGATGCTGACAAACTGTTTGCCACCGCAATGGAGATAGGTCAGCTCAACTATTCTGTGATGGCTATGCTCGATGCCGGTGAAACCGCGGCCTTTGGTCATCCAGAGCCGACTCAGGTCAACACCAAGCCGGTGAAGGGCAAGGCTATTCTGGTATCGGGCCACGATATGAAGGATCTCGAGCTCATCCTGCAACAGACTGAAGGCAAGGGCATCAATGTCTATACCCATGGTGAGATGTTGCCGGCGCTGGCTTATCCCGAATTGAAGAAATACCCGCATCTGGTGGGGAACTACGGCAGCGCCTGGCAAAATCAACAGAAGGAATTTGCCAACTTCCCCGGCGCCGTGGTGATGACTTCCAACTGCATTATCGATCCCAATGTCGGTCAGTATGCCGACCGCATCTTTACCCGTAGTATCGTTGGTTGGCCGGGCGTGACTCACCTGACCGGCGACGATTTCAGTGCTGTTATCGACAAGGCACTGGCGCTTGAAGGCTTTGCCTATGATGAGATCCCCCATATGATCACCATAGGTTTCGCCCGCAACGCTTTGATGAACGCGGCGCCTGCCGTGGTTGAAAACGTCAAGAACGGCAATATCCGTCACTTCTTCCTGATTGGCGGCTGTGATGGTGACAAGGCTGAGCGCAGTTACTTCACCGACCTTGCCAAGGCGGCCCCCAAAGACAGCCTGATCCTGACCCTGGGCTGTGGCAAGTACAAGTTCAACAAGCTCGAATTCGGTGATATCAACGGTATCCCCAGATTGCTGGATATCGGCCAGTGTAACGACGCCTACTCGGCGATCCAGCTGGCGTTGGCACTGTCCGAGGTATTTGAGTGTGATATCAACGAACTGCCGCTGAGTTTGGTGCTGTCCTGGTTTGAGCAGAAAGCGATAGTGGTCCTGTTGACCTTGCTGTCACTGGGAGTGAAGAACATACGTACCGGCCCAACCCCACCGGCCTTCCTGACCGCCAATTTGCTGAAGGTACTGGAAGATAAGTTCGGCCTGCGTAATGTTGGCACGGTTGAGGAAGACCTGGAGGCGATTCTCGGCGCCGCTTGATGCGTATCTCTTGAGGCCGGGATGCCTGCGGCATACCGGCCATTTCTTTCTCTGTAGAGGGAGTTTCGATGACACTCAATCCATTACAAGTTTCGCCGGCAATCAGTCAATATCAGGCTGGTCAATGGGTTCCCGGAGAGCTGCGGCTCATTTGTGTCGCCCGCTGGCAGGAAACCCCGGATGTGGTGAGTTTTCGTTTTAAAGCGGCCCAGCCGCTGTCTTTTCATTTCAAGCCCGGGCAGTTTGTGGCATTGCAATTGGAGATTGCCGGTGAGGAGTATCGCCGCTGTTATACCATCTCCTCTTCGCCATCTCGGCCAAACTCATTGGTGTTGACCATCAAGAGGGTCGAAGGCGGCAAAATTTCCAACTACCTTATTGATAATCTTAAGCCGGGTCACAGCCTGATGGCTTCAGGGCCCTACGGTCAGTTTAACCTTATCGATATACCGGCCGAGCGCTATCTGTTTTTAAGCGCCGGTTGTGGCATTACGCCGATGTTTTCCATGAGTCGTTTTCTGACCGACAGTTATCTTGACAGCGATATCGCCTTTATTCACAGTGCCAGAAGCGAGCAGGATCTCATCTTCCGAGACAGTTTGCGGGCCATGAACAGCCGTCACGATAATTTTAAGCTGGGCTATCTGCTGGAGCAGGGAAGTGAGACTGCCTCAGTCTCCGGGGACCTTGCCGAGTGTCCTATGTTACCGGGACGCCTGAGCTTGGCGGCACTGGAGCAACTGGTGCCGGATTATTGTCAGCGCACTGTGTATGTTTGTGGCCCTGAGGCTTATATGACGGCCACAGAGCAGATGCTGGCGCAAGCGGATTTCGATATGACGCGTTTTCACAAGGAAAGCTTTGCTGAAAATACCTCGGCGCCCGCGGGTGACGGTTCGGCCAATTACCGTTTGAGTGTTGCCGGCCTTGAGCTCAGCATCAATGGCGAGCAGACCCTGCTTGAAGCGCTGGAGTCTGAAGGCTTGCCCATTATTGCCGCCTGTCGCAGCGGTGTTTGTGGCTCCTGTAAGTGCCGGGTTGTCTCCGGTGAGGTGGAAAGCAGCAGCCAGCAGACACTCAGCCAGGATGAGATTGACTCAGGTATGGTGCTGGCGTGCTCCAGCCGGGTGAAGAGTGATATTCAACTGGAAACCGGCCCCTTCTAATTCTGTTTCCGGCATTGCAGAAGTGGCGATCTCACAGTATGGTTAAAGCAGGGCAAGAGCTTTGGGCCCTGCATTCCAGATGTTGGCCGGAGACAGACTATGACCAGCTTACCCTCAGAAGCATTTGCCAGTGAAGATCGCAGCATGGGCCATTTTTTATATGCGCTTATGTGTGCCTTTCCATTGTTTTTCCTGCCTGTGATCCTGAGCCTGTTGATTAACTTAAGCCAAAGGCAGGTTGCACCTCTGTCGCTGCTGGGCTCTCACTTGCGCTGGCAAAGGCGCAGTATTATGGGTTTGGCACTGCTACTGGTTATGGGCTACTGGGTCAACCCGCTGTGGCTCAGCCTTAGCTTGTGCGCCCTGGGGGTTATCTGGTTCAGCTACCGGATCTTCAAGGGCTGGCTCAGCCTTACAGATGGACAAGCCATGTAGCTCTTGTCTGCTACCAGGGAAGCGGTCAGCCTGATCGCAAGGAAATATGACGGACTATCAACTCTTCTGTGTGCTGGCGGCGCTGGCACTGATTATCTCGCTGTTATCCAGCCGTTTTCACTCACTGCAGGAAACCATAGCCATCACAGGCCTGGCCATGCTCCTTAGCCTGATTATCCTGGTGGTGGGTAAGTGGTTTGAGCTGGATATCCATATCAAAACCATTTCGGTATTGCAGCGGCTCGACTTTCAGGCGCTGCTGCTGAACGGTATGTTGGGTTTTCTGCTCTTCGCCGGTGCACTGCAGATAAGGCTCAAGGTGCTGGCCAGCCAGAAATGGGAAATTCTCTGTCTGGCTCTGTTTGGTACTGTGATTTCCACTCTGACAGTGGCGGCGCTTTGCTTCTATTTGATGCCGCTGCTGGGATTGACACTGCCCTGGAGTTACTGCCTGTTGTTTGGGGCCTTGATATCACCAACCGATCCGATAGCGGTTTTGGCCATCTTGAAAAAACTCGGCGCGCCTGAGGATATTGCCATTCAGGTTGAGGGGGAGTCGCTGTTCAATGATGGCATTGGCCTGGTGCTGTTTGTTGCTGTCTCGCAGCTGGCTTTTTCCGCCGAGGCCCTGAGCCTGGCCGATGTCGGCGCGCTGTTTTTCCATGAGGCCGTTGGCGGCATTGCCTATGGCCTGGCGCTGGCCTTTGCGCTACATCAACTGATGAAACTCACGGATGAAGAAACCCAGAGACTCTTGATTACCTTGGTGGTGCCTACCGCAGGTTATGTGATGGCAGAAAAACTTTCGGTGTCCGGCCCTCTGGCCATGGTGGCCGCTGGAATCGTGCTGGGTAATTTCACAGTGCCCAAATGCTTTGGGGTCACGGGGAGAATATTGCTGCAAAGGTTCTGGGGCCTGCTTGAACACTTTTTCAATTCGCTCTTGTTCCTGCTATTGGGACTCCTGCTGCTGTTGACCCATCTGGATATGCAACTCTGGTGGTTCGTGCTGCTGAGTATCCCTGTGGTGTTGTTGGCAAGATGTGTCAGCGTGTACTTACCTTATCTGGGGTTCAGGCGTATGCGGCAATACAGCCAAGGCGCTGAGGGGATCCTGATCTGGGGTGGGCTCAAGGGCGGCCTGGCGCTGGCTATGGCCATGAGTATTCCGGCGGGGATAGTGCTGACCCCTGAGCTGGAGCTCAGGGATCTCTTGCTGGTAATGACTTATGCCGTGGTGGTCTTTTCTATCATGGTGCAGGGCTCAACGGTTTCCCGTTTGATCCGCCGCAGCCGTGAGGCGGCAGAGGCCGGTAAAGCCGCTGCCGAAGCGACTCAGGCTGTCTGATACAGCTTGGTGATTAAGCCTGCATGTTGCTGTGGATGACGGACATCTGCAGCGATGATTAAACCATCTACGCCCAACGTCTTGATAGCCAAGGCCTGAGCCGTCAGTGTTTGCTCACTGCTGCTTGGGCTGAGGCACAGGCTTGGATTCACCAACAGCGGCAGGTGACTCAGGGTTTTTAGTTCCACCAGGGCGGCGAGATCCAACACAAGTTGTTCTGGTTGATTCAATCCACTGACCCCCGCATCACAGAGGATTAACTGCTGATTCCCGCCGGCGAGCAGGGTATCGGCGCTGGCCAGCCAATCCTGTTGACTGGCCATGGGATTACGCTCCAATATCACCGGCAGGTTCTGTCCGCCAAGCGCATTGAGCAGCTCTGTGTTGTACATCTGTTTGCCGCTGAGCAGCAGCATGTCGGCCGCAGTCTGGGCCAGAGCCAGATCTTCTGCATGCTCCAGGGCAATAATGCTCTGCAGCCCGGCTTGGTTTAACAGGCTTTGCAACTTGGGCAGTTGCTGCTTGGCATCGGGCTGACGCGTCAGCGCACTGAGAACCACCCCTTGAAATCCTGCCTCCCTGAGGGCCTTGGCGCTTGGGGCAAAGCTGTCTGCATCTATGGGGAGGTTCAGTTGCGCCAAGGCGGCGAACTGGCCTTGTCCCAGTTTGAGCTGACCGCAACTAATTTCTGTGCTTGCCGGTTTATAGTGGCGGGAATGTCTCTGGGGTGACGGTTTGGCGCTGTCCTGCCTGGAACTCTCTGGTTCAATCAACAGTTGGCTGTGACTCAGCTGAGTTGGCTCGACCGTCTCACAAGGGTAACAGCCAAGTACCTTGATAAAGCGGGTGAGCCGTTCAAGCTCGGCAAGTGCTTGCTGCATAGCTATGGATGCCAGATTGGCATCGACATCTAGATAAAACATCTCTTCCCAAGGCGTGCCCGGGATAGGGCGTGACTCCAGCTTACTCATATTGAGGTTGTGATCTTTGAGGATCAGCAAAGCTTCCACCAAGGCGCCTGGCTTTTGACCGGTTGCCATAATCAGTGTGGTTTTGGCCGGCAGTTGCTCCGGCACTTCTATCGCCTTGCGGGCCACTACGATAAAACGGCTCTGGTTGATTTTTTGATTGGCCAGTTCCTGCTCCAGAGGTTCCAATTGGTAGAGGGCGCCGCCTTCACTGGAGCCGATAGCGGCCACAGTGCTATCGCCCTGGAGAACCTTTTCCATCGCTTCGGCGCTGCTGGCGCAATATTCCAGACGAAAGTCGGGATGGCGGCTCAGGTAGCGACTGCATTGGCTGATGGGTTGGGGGTGAGCGTAGACGGTTTTGATATCGGCAAGTTTGCTTCCCGCTTTGGCCAGCAGACAGTGGCCCACTTCTATAGTGGTTTCACCCACAATAGCCAGGCTGGTGTGCTGCAACACATCGTAGACTTCGTTGATGGAGCCGGATGAGGTGTTCTCTATCGGCAGAAACCCATAATCGGCATGGCCGGACTCAACGGCCTGTACTATATCATCGAAGTTCTGACAACCCAGATCCTGCATCTCTACCTGACGGCGTTGACAGTAGCGACTGGCGGCCAGATAGGAATATGAACCTCTGGCGCCCAAATAGGCGATGCAGTATTGCTGTTTTTGGGTTTCGGGATTGGCTCTGCCCTGGAGGTAGGCCTGCTGGTTCAGCACTGAATCTTCAATTATGGCCTGGTACAGACTGATGACATAATGGGCATCCAACCCCTGTTCCCGCCCTTGGCGAACCAACCTTGCCAAGAGTTCTTTTTCTCTCTGGGTATCACGGATAGGGCGAATGTCCACCTCTTTGCTGCGGGCGACTTCCAGGCTGAGTTGTCGACGTTTGGCCAACAGCGCCA
The DNA here is from genome assembly GCF_047314685.1 of Shewanella sp. BJSY2023SW001. NCBI lineage: Bacteria > Pseudomonadati > Pseudomonadota > Gammaproteobacteria > Alteromonadales > Shewanellaceae > Shewanella > Shewanella sp. BJSY2023SW001. Next base: position 28,682 of record NZ_JBKORF010000007.1, on the reverse strand, counting down.
ACAGATCCCTGTCCAGAGTAGTGATGTCATCCCTTATTCGCTCCAGCGGCGGTACTTTATTCATTCAGACCTCTAAACCAGTAATACTCAGTGCATGATACAGACAAAAAAGCCTCCCTGGTGGGAGGCTTGGCAATTTTCATTTTCGTTTTTACACGTCAGGGCCGCCTCCGGGAATAAGGTGTAAAAAAGAAAATAAAAAACGAGCGATTAAGGTATGGCATGACGATTAAGCTAAAACTATCCCCTTGGGCTGTCAATCAAAAAATCCTAGGCTTCAATAATGAAAAGCGCACCCGGAGGTGCGCTGGTTAGTGGGAGATTGAAATATCAAGCTGCGTAGTCCTCCTTGTAATCGTATTCGAACTCAGGTTCGGTGGCTTCGGGTTCAAAGGCACCACGCTGAGCTGCGGGTTTGTGGGTCAGGCGATTGAGCTGTTTTTCCAGCTTTTGTCCCATTGCATTTATGGCTGCGTAGAGATTTTCATGTTTCGCCTGGGCAAAAAGTTGTCCGTTGGCCAGTTTAATTGATGCTTCTATTTTAAAGAGTGGCCCTTCTTTGAGGATGATGACATGGGGATTAATCAGCTGAGTATCGTAACGGTCCAGTTTGGTAAGGCGACTCTCAACGCGTTCACGGATGGCAGCTGTGACTTCAAATTGCTTGCTGGTGATCTTTAGCATATTGTCAAACCCTCTGTTGCTTCCTTGGCTTCAGATTAACAATCCCCAGACTTAAAAATGTGATCCAGATCAATATTTGTGGCGAGTCAGAGAGCGTTTGTCACTTATTTGATCACTTAGACAAGTTTGGATTATTTTGCCCTGAAAAGTCTTGAACCCTGGTTGATAAAGGGCCATATTTGATGAGATCACTGAGTATCAGTCCTTTCCGATTGCCTCCTCCCGTCGCTTTAAATATCATCATGTGTATTATCTACAACTCTTTACCCTTATGCCGTTCGGGCCAAAACGGGTGATAACAGGAAGTACTTTATGAATAACAACGAAGTTAAAGTGAAGGTCTGGGATATACCTGTACGGGTGTTTCATTGGGGCATGTTGCTGCTCTTGGGCGGGCTGTGGTGGAGTGCCGATCAGGGCGAGATGAGCTATCACCAGTTGTTCGCCTATAGTCTGATGATCTTGTTGGTGGTACGGCTTATTTGGGGCTTTATCGGCAGTGACACCGCCCGTTTCAGTCATTTTGTTCGCCATCCCCGTCAGGCATTGGATTATCTTGCCAAAATGCGGGCTAAGCAGGCTCCTCATTCTCTGGGGCATAATCCTCTAGGGGGTTATATGGTAATACTCTTGCTGACCATCATCAGTCTGCAACTGGTGTCGGGGTTATTTGCCACAGATGAGATATTTACCGAAGGACCCTTGGTTTCTTTTGTTAGCGGTGAAACTGCCAGTTGGTTTACCTGGCTACACAAGAAAAATTTTGATCTTTTATTGATCCTTGCCGGGATTCATGTGGCCGCCGTCTTGCTGCACCGCTTCAAAGGTGAAAAGCTGGTGGGGGCAATGTTCAGTGGCTATAAGCGCTTACCGGCTGCGGAAGCGCAGCAACCCAGGTTTGCCTCTTTGATACTGGCATTGGTGCTTTTATTGGTAGTCGCCGTGCCTGTGGTGCACTTTTTGATGATGCCCGTGATAGGTATGTTGTAAGCTTCCAAACAATAAAAAGCCTGCTTGATGCAGGCTTTTTTAATGTAATCAACGAAAGAGATTAGTCTTTCTTGTATACGTCGTGGCAGCCTTTGCAGCTCTTGCCAACGGCACCGAAGGCTTTTTTCAGCTCATTCTTGTCGCCGCCTTTGGCTGCAAGAGCCAGGGCGTCGGCATTGGTTTGCAGTTCTTTGAACTTGGCTTCAAAGTCAGCCTTGTCGGCCCAAATCTTGGCCAGGGCTTCAGTATCACCTTTGTCTGAACCATCGATAAAGCCTTCCAGTGGCAGTTTCGCCAGGGCTGCCACATTGGCTGCACGCATAGCTGCAACATCGGCGTTAAAGTCTTTCTTGCCTTTGAGCATGGCACCGATATCACCGAAGTTATAGGCCATCAGGCTGAAACCAGACTGACGGTACTGGATGGCATCATCGCTGCTTTCAAAGTTGTGGGCCTGAACAGCTGTAGCGCTAAGCGCCGCGGTGGCGGCTAACATCAGTAAGTATTTTTTCATTATCATTCTCACAAGTTTGTGCGTTAATGTGACATTGCTTGGCTATTGTACACATTTTGTTTGACCTAGGGAGTAGACTTTTTCAGTTTACATGTAAAGTTTTGTCAGTAACTGGCTGCTAAAACACGACTTTTTTTCGCAAGAAAACAACGCTATACTGTGTTCACGTACCATTACGTGAACACGAAAGAGTTGCTATGCGCCCTGATTGGATATCAGTACTGGAGAAAGTACTGACTCACAATAATCCCGAAGACCTTAATTGCCTGTTTGAATTACTGCTGACCGATGATGAAAGACATGCCATCGCCGGCCGTTTGAAGGTGTTTCAGGTATTGCTTGAAGGTGAGATGAGTCAGCGGCAGATTGCGGCCGAGTTCGAGGTGAGCATAGCAACCATAACCCGTTGCTCCAATTATTTGAAGCATATGCCCGAAGCGCTTAGAGAAAAAATCCGCGCCTTGATCCTTTGAGTCACATTAGGGGTTGTCGCGGCAATTTGTGGCGGCGGTATAGATGGCGCTGATTCAAAATATAGCCGCCCCAGGCACAGATGAGCAGTCCTAGTAGTTGATATACTTCCTGGTCGGCAAACCTTAACAGCAACATGCCCGACAACAGCCAGAGGAAAGGCAATCCTGCATACAGGGGGGCGGGCCAAACTCCTCCCCGTCGCAGGCGTTTGGGATCGCTGCGTCTGTGACTCGAACGCAGGTTGTAAATCCGGGCCGCAACCAATATAAGCAAAACTGATCCCAGGATCCCAAGTAAGGATTCGAGTAAATAGAGCGTCAGGCTACCGGTTAAAAAATACAGATAGGGCAGGCTCTCATAGACCAATCTGGATAAGATCACGGGGCATTTCTTCGCATCCGGGAGTATCTATTAATTTTAGTCCAAAGCAGGGCACCAGGCCTTGTTTTTCCAAGTGCCATAAACAAAGAGTCCGGCATTGGCCGGACTCTCGATTGTAATCAGTAATATGTTTAGGCGTCAGTATGACTGGCTATCAACCTCGGCAGCCGCAACCACCGTTACCGTCACAACCTTCTTTCTTGGCGTCTTCTTCGGCATCTGAATTACAGCAGCCGCCGTGTTCGTGATCGTGACCGCCACAGCAACCGCCGTGATCGTGGCCGTGACCACCACAACCGCCATGGGCGTGGATATGGCCGTGAGCAATCTCTTCGGCTGTCGCTTCACGCACGTCCATCACTTCGACATTAAAGGTCAGTGATTGGCCTGCCAGAGGGTGGTTGCCATCAACGATAACACTGTTGTCCAGTACTTCGGTCACTTGTACCGGGCGCTGGCCCATTTCAGTTTCGGCGATGAAGCGCATACCAGGTACTATGTCCTGGATATCGCCAAAGGCTTCCAGAGGAACTTCCTGACGCAGACCATCATGGTATGGGCCATAGGCTTCCTCGGCATCTATGGTCACTTCCAGCGTATCGCCTTTGCTCTTGCCTTCCAGTGCTTTTTCAAGTCCCGGGATCAGGTTTTCCATACCGTGGAGGTAGACCATAGGATCTGCCTCAAAAGAACTTTCTATCAACTGACCCTTGGCGTCAGTCAGGCGGTAGTGAATGGTAACCGCGCTGTGTTGGGTGATTTGCATATCGCCTCCCGTTCAGAATGTGGCCGCATGATAACGTGCTTTTTCCGCGCTGGCGATATCCGAGCGTTGCTTATGCCAACTGTTGCACAGAGTTTTGCCACCAAGATGACATTTTAGGTCAGGTTGGCATTAGAAAAGCCATTATTGTTCAGGCGTCTTTTCTAAAATTTCTATTTGGGGGTACTGACTTGAATCTTGGTGTGCTTGACTGCGCTTGCTTGGCTGATACTCAACTTTTAATCCAATACACTTTACGTCAAGGTTAAAGGTAATAAGGGAGTTTTGTTGATACTTATCCAGTTAAAAACAGACTTTGGTGAGACTTATTTAATGAGATTGGCATTTTATTAAAACTTTCATGAAAACGCCCCTTGACAAGCGCCACATAAAAAAGCAATCCTGTTTGCATTGCTGCCATTCCTGGGAGATTGACTCCTGAATGAACCGGCCTGAATACAAGAGAACGAACGAGTATAGAAACCTAATGTATCAGCTAAGCTCAGTTGTAATTACCACCATTACAACCACCACCATTACCAGTGTGGGGGCGGGCTGACTATACCCTGAAGAATTGCAAACAAGAAGCCCGCTCCCATCCAGGAGCGGGCTTTTTTGTTTCCTGGGCGGGCGCGGTAATTAAAGGAGATACAGATGAAAGTGATGAAGTTCGGCGGTACCTCGCTGGCAAACTGGCAAAGGTTTGAAATGGCAGCAGAAATTGTTCTGACCAGTGCCAGAGAAGAGCAAGTGGCCACAGTACTGTCGGCGCCGGCAACCGTAACCAACAATCTGTTGGCCATGGTTAATATGGTGTTGGCCAAGGGGGATGTTGACGAGGCCCTTGCCAAGGTGGCTGAGGTATTTGAAGCCTTGTATGCCGATGCATCTGTATCTCTCGCAGAGGAAGCCAGACAGCAGCTGAAGAAGGTATTGGCACAGCAACTGGCGAGTTGGCGCGCAAAATTGGCAGGAGTTCAGCTTCTCGGGGAGTGTCCTGACAGTGTGCGGGCCGAGATCCTGGTAGCCGGGGAGCGACTCTCGGCCGCCTTGATGGTTGAAGTGCTCAAAAATAAGGGAGTCAGCGCCGGTTTACTTGATCCGAGGGAATTATTCCTAGGTGTCGGTACACCCCTGGAGTCTGTGGTGGATATCGCCGTCAGTAAGCCCAGATTTGCGTTGCTCAAACTCGATGAGCAAAGAGTGTGGGTTATGCCCGGGTTTACCGCCGCCGGTGCCGATGGCAAGGTGGTGACTCTGGGACGCAATGGTTCGGATTATTCGGCCGCAGTTCTGGCAGCCTGTCTGGATGCCGACAGCTGCGAAATCTGGACAGATGTCGATGGGGTATACAATACCGACCCCCGGGTGGTTGCCGATGCCAAGCTGCTCTCTCAGCTCAGTTATCAGGAGGCAATGGAACTTTCCTATTTTGGCGCCAAGGTGCTGCACCCCAAGACCATTTCACCCATAGCCCAGTTCCAAATTCCTTGCTACATCAAAAACAGTTTCAACCCCCAGGCGCCGGGTACTCTGGTATCCAATCAGCCGGATCAGACCGGGCTGCAGGTCAAGGCGATCTCTAATCTGGACAACCAAACCATGTTCAACGTTTCAGGCCCGGGAATGAAAGGCATGGTGGGTATGGCGTCGCGTATTCTGGAGTCCATCGCCAGAGCCAAGGTTTCGGTATCACTAATCACTCAAAGCTCCAGTGAGTACAGCATTAGTTTCTGTGTGGCCACTTTGGATGCCCCCAGAGTCAAGTGGGCGCTGGAGCAGGAATTTGAACTAGAGCTCAAGAGTGAACTGTTGGAGCCGCTGGAGATGCGGGATCAACTGGCGATAGTATCCCTGATAGGTGACGGTATGCGTACCCACAAGGGCGTGGCCGCGCGCTTCTTTCAGGCTCTGGCTCAGGCCAGTGTCAATATCATTGCCATTGCCCAGGGCTCGTCCGAGCGCTCTATTTCTGCCGTGGTCGAGCAGCGCAAGACGCGTCATGCGGTGGCGGCCTGTCACCAGGGCTTTTTCGATGTGCAGCAGTATCTCGATGTCTTCCTGGTTGGTGCCGGTAACATAGGTGCTGGCTTGTTGGAGCAGATAAAACAGCAGGAAGCCATGCTCAAAGGGCAACATATCAGCATTCGGGTTTGTGCCATCGCCAACTCAGGCAAGATGTTGCTCGACGCCGCCGGTATCTCTCTGGCCGATTGGCAGTCAAGGCTCAACGACTCGTCCGTCGCTTTTGATCTGACACAGATGTTGGCCTGGGCCAAGGAGCAGCAGTTACTCAATCCCGTATTGCTGGATTGTACCTCTTCGGATGTCATTGCCGGTCGTTATCTGGATGTGATGAATGCCGGTTTGCACGTGGTGACACCCAACAAGAAGGCCAATACCCGTGAGTTGGCTTTTTACCGCGCGCTGCGGCAAACCGCGCTGGCCCAGCGGCGTCAGTTCCTTTATGAAACCAATGTCGGCGCCGGTTTGCCGGTTATCGATAACCTGAAAAAGCTGCTGTTTGCCGGTGATAAGCTGTTGCGTTTCCAGGGGATACTCTCGGGTTCGCTGTCGTTTATCTTCGGTATGCTGGATGAGGGGATGAGTCTGTCACAGGCCACGGCCATTGCCCGGGAAAAATGCTTCACTGAGCCGGATCCCAGGGACGATCTCAATGGTATGGATGTGGCGCGCAAGGTGTTGATTCTGGCCCGGGAAGTGGGCTTGCCGCTGGAGCTGGATGATATTCAGGTGGAGTCTGTCTTGCCGGATGACTTTGATGCATCAGGCGATGTAGCCCAGTTTATGGCGGCTTTGCCACAGCTGGATGCCGCCGTTGCCGAACGAGTGGCTGCTGCCCATGCCAAGGGTAAACGCCTGCGTTATGTCGGCCAGATAGATGAATCAGGTTGCAGGGTGCGTATCGCCGAAGTGGCGGCTGATGATCCCCTGTTCAGCGTCAAAGGTGGTGAGAATGCGCTGGCTTTCTACAGCCGCTACTACCAGCCGATCCCCTTTGTGCTCAGAGGCTATGGCGCCGGTACTGAAGTGACGGCCGCCGGGGTGTTTGCCGACTTACTCAGAACCCTCAACTGGACTCGGGAGGTCAGCGCATGAGTCAGTTTATTCCCGCCAATGTCCCCGTGACTGTCTATGCGCCCGCCTCTATGGGAAATGTCGGTGTCGGCTTTGATTTGCTGGGCGCCGCACTGGCCCCCATTGATGGCAGTTTACTGGGGGATACAGTCACAGTGGGCGCCGCGCCTTGCGGCGTTTCTCTGACTCAACTTGGCCCCTGGGCTCATAAGCTGCCGCAGGAGCCGCAGCAGAATATTGTCTATCGCTGCGCCGAGTTTTTCCTAGGTGAGGCCGGGATCAATCAAGGCGTTTCCTTGACCCTGTCCAAGAACCTGCCGGTTGGCAGTGGTCTTGGTTCCAGCGCCAGTTCAGTGGTGGCAGCGCTCTATGGTCTCAATGAATATTTCAACCGTCCCTATGATGAGCAGGCCTTACTGGCGTTGATGGGGCGTTTTGAAGGGGAGATCAGCGGCTCGGTGCACTATGACAACGTGGCGCCTTGTTATTTGGGTGGATTGCAACTGATGCTGGATTTGCCCGGGCGTATCTGCGAGCCCTTACCGGCCTTTGATTCCTGGTACTGGTTGGTGGCCTATCCCGGGATTTCATTGTCGACGGCGGCAATGCGCGCCTTGATGCCGAACCAATACGATAAGGGAACCTGTATAGAATTCGGTCGCAATCTCAGTGCCTTTGTTCATGCCTGTTACCGCCAGGATGAGGCACTGGCGCTGACTGTGTTGAAAGACGTGTTGGCTGAACCCTATCGGGCCGAGGCTATCCCCGGGTATCTGGCGGCGCGGCGCGGATTGTCTGAGCTGGGTATGTTGGCCACCGGGATTTCCGGCAGCGGCCCAACTCTGTTTTCCATCAGCGCTGATCTGGCCCGCGCCGAGCAGGCCAAACGCTACCTGGAACAACACTATTTAACCGAAGCGAGCGGCTTTGCCCACATCTGCCGCCTGGATATGCAAGGCACCCGGGTATTGTCCTGAAACGCATTTTCATCCAAAAAAGAATTTAAGGCATCAATATGGAACTCTATAACCTCAAGCACCCGGCACAGCGGGTAAGTTTTACTGAAGCGCTCAAGCTGGGTCTTGGCATGGACCGAGGGCTCTTTTTCCCAACCCGGATCCCGAAACTGGCAGATGTCGATGCCCTGTTGGCCCTGCCTTTTGTCGAGCGCAGCAAGCAGATACTCGGTGCCTGGCTCGCCGATGAATTGGGGCAGGACTGTGTCGACAAGCTGGTGGAGAAGGCGTTTAATTTCCCTCTGCCGCTGGTGCAGGTAGACGAACAGCGCAGTTGTCTGGAGCTGTTTCATGGGCCAACCTTGGCTTTCAAGGACTTCGGTGCCCGCTTTATGGCTCAGTGTCTCAATCAGCTTGGCGGCTCAGAGCCTCTGACTATCTTGACCGCTACCTCAGGGGATACAGGTGCGGCGGTGGCCGATGCCTTCTTTGGCCTGGATAAGGTGCGGGTGATGGTGCTCTATCCCAAAGGCAAGGTAAGTGAGTTGCAAGAGAAGATGTTTGCCACTCTGGGCGGCAATATTCACACAGTTGCGGTCGAAGCTGACTTCGATGCCTGTCAGCATTTGGTCAAGCAGGCCTTTGAAGACAGTGATATTCGTGACGGTTTACACCTGAACTCGGCCAACTCTATCAACATCAGCCGCTTGCTGGCGCAGATCTGTTATTACTTTGAAGCGGTTGCCCAATATAGAAAGCAGCATCAATCGGCGCCGGTTGTCAGTGTTCCCTGTGGTAACTTCGGTAACCTGACCGCGGGTCTGCTGGCCAAAGCCATGGGATTGCCCATCAAGCGCTTTGTGGCGGCCACCAACAGCAATGATACTGTACCGCGCTATTTGAGTTTTGGTGATTGGGCACCGCGGCAGACCGTTGCGACCATGTCCAACGCCATGGATGTGTCCGAGCCGAGTAACTGGCCCAGAGTGGAAGCGATTTTTGCTGAGATGAAATGGCCACTGTCTGACTTGTCCGGCCTGGCGCTGTCCGAGGGGCAAACCCGTCAGGCCATGTTAGCGCTTGAGCAGACAGGTTATCTGGCCGAGCCCCATGCGGCGGTGGCTGCCGAGGCACTGCGCTTGTCATTGAAGGAGGAAGAGCAGGGGATCTTTCTGGCAACCGCGCATCCGGCCAAATTCAAGGATGTGGTCGACCGCGAGCTGAACACCAGTCTGCCACTGCCTCAGGCATTGCAAAGAGTGGCCGATAAGGCGTTGCTGTCGGCTGTTCTGCCGGCCGATTTTGATAGCCTTAAACAGCACATGTTTGCGGTTCTGGATGAGGAATTATAGTCTGGTTTTGGAAGCCAAGCAGGCCTCCAAAATTAACAGCTAGATGAAACATCTACAGCTGTAGGTTAATAAACACAGATCCAACTGATAAACAATACGTTGGATCTGTGTTTGGCTTGGCAGTGCTTACCAAGTGTATTATCAATCCGGATGTGGATCTGAGCCGGTTTGGTAGTCGAAGGTTGGCATGGCCCAGTGATACTTTATAGCCAGCATCCGCAAACTGAACCCTAGAGTGAGGCACAGGCTGAGATTTAGCCATTCTGTCAGTTGCCATTGCGATAAAAATACATAGAGCCCAGCCGTGATAATGGAGATCACAGCGTACAACTCTTTGCGGAATATAAGCGGCATCTGATTACAGAGAATATCGCGAATAATACCGCCAAAAACCCCGGTAATCACTCCCATCACCACAGCGACAACTGGGCTGAAGCCCAGCAGCAGGGTCTTTTGAGCTCCGACAATGGAAAACACTGCCAGGCCAAGAGCATCGATTGCCAGAAACAGCTTTGACAGGTAACGCATCACAGGGGCGATTATCACCGTCAGCAGTGAAGCAAAGCCGATAGCCACCAGATAATGCCAGTTTTCTACCCAGATTAACGGGTAGTTACCCAACAAGATGTCTCTGAGCGTGCCGCCGCCTATGGCGGTAGCACAACCTATAATTACCACGCCAAAGAGATCCATCTGTTTTTTACCCGCCGCCAAGGCACCGGTCATAGCTTCGGCCAGTACACCAATCAGCCAAAGTATGGCGATAAACTGAGCTTCTTGCATAATATTCGCATCAAAATAACAGAGGATCAGAATTCTGCCGGAAAACACCGCAGTTTAATAGTGATTTTATTTAAATATTTGGATTAGTTTTATTTATGTTTTATTTGATTTGTTTAGATTCTTGTTTTTTAGTTTTATGATTTTAAATGGTTTTGTATTTTTTGTGCATGAGGATTACTGATTGATTTTTATCTTTGTCTTGCTGTCGGTTTGTTTGGGTTTATTGTTGCTCCCAATTAGGTGAAAACTCCAGTTATTCCGCTTTGCGCTCCTGGCGCTGTACAGTCAAGCCGAGCAGCGCTAGAGTGTTTTGGCCTCATGTATCTTAATGTGGGGCAACTGGATGTGATATGGGGGATAGATGATAGATTTCAGAAGCGATACCGTGACTCAACCTACTGCTGCGATGCGTCAGGCCATGGCGGCCGCGCAGGTGGGCGATGATGTTTACGGCGATGATCCTACGGTAAATCGCCTCGAAGCTATGGCCGCCGAGATGTTCGGCTTTGACAGTGCCTTGTTTACCAGCTCGGGCACTCAGGCCAACCTGTTGGCACTCATGTCCCACTGCGAGCGGGGCGATGAATATCTGTGTGGTCAACAAGCCCACAATTATAAGTTTGAAGGCGGTGGCGCGGCCGTGTTAGGCAGTATTCAGCCTCAACCACTGAATAATCAGGCCGATGGCAGCATAGCGCTTGAAGATATTCGCGCTGCCATCAAACCCGATGATTTTCACTTTGCCCGCACCCGTCTATTAAGCCTGGAAAACACCATAGGCGGAAAGATATTGCCGCAGGAGTACCTGGCCAAGGCGCAGCAGCTGGCCTTCAATCACGGTTTGAAAATCCATCTCGATGGCGCCAGGGTGGCCAATGCGGCTGTGGCGCAGGGGTTGGAGATAGCCGATATAACCCAGTATTTCGACTCGGTATCCATCTGTCTATCCAAGGGGTTGGCGGCACCGGTTGGCTCTTTATTACTCGGGGATGAGCGGCTTATTCACAAGGCGCGTCGCTGGCGCAAGATGCTGGGTGGCGGAATGCGCCAGGCCGGGATCCTGGCTGCTGCCGCTGAGTTGGCCTTGACTGAGCAGGTGGCGCGCTTGGCGGAAGATCACGCCAATGCCAAGGCTTTGGCCGAAGGTTTGAGTCAGTTGGATGAGCTGGCACTGGATATGAGCCAGGTACAAACTAATATGGTGTTTGCCACTTTGGCCGATGAAGTGGATATTGAAGCTCTGGTCAAAGGCTTGTTGCAGGAAGGAGTGCGTATCAGCGGCGCTCGGCAACTACGCTTGGTGACGCACAAAGATATCAGCGCCGCCGATATCGACAAGACTCTGCAGGCCTTCAAGCGGGTGCTCAGTCAGGTTTGAGCATGGTCCATTACGGTGCAGCAGGAGTTATCCTGGTGCACCGTAATGGCATTTATGAGCATAAGTGTGTTGTAACTTATTGAATTATATTGATTGAATGTTTGGCGTCCAATTTGCTTTAGTTCAAGTGAGAATTCCAATCACAGGTGAATGCGAGGACGCAAACATGAAATACTACAGTCGGCGTTTGGTTAAACACGAACATCTCAACCCGGCGGGAGCCTTGTTCGGTGGACAGTTGATGAGCTGGATTGATGAGGAAGCCGCCATCTTCGCCGCATGCCAGATGAAGAGTGTCAGCCATGTGACCAAGCTTATCTCGGAAATCAACTTTATGACCCCGGCCAAGCTTGGGGATGTGATTGAGTTTGGCCTCGAGCTTATCAGCCTGGGACATACTTCCATCACTATTCGCTGCGAAGTGCGCAATAAATTGAATCTGGCGCCTATTGTCAGCATTGACAAGATGGTCTTCGTTAATGTGAATGAAGCCGGTTTGCCCGTGCCTCACGGTATGAGGGCCAATGCCGCCTGATAACTCTGATGTTTGAATGTGCTTGCCAACCGGGCAGAACTTTGCCCTGTTGGCTGGCGAGAAAGGGCTTGAACTTCTTGGACGTGATGGCTCAGTCTTTCAATTCTTCCTTGACCGATTTGGCGGCATCACGGGAGGCGTGGCCGATTTCACGGGTCACATCCCGGGTGGTGTGGCCTATCTCCTTGGTCACGTCTCTGGTGGTGTGGCCTATGGTTCGGCCGGTTTCCTTGAGCTCGGCACAGGCGCCAAGACTGAGTAATGCAGCAATAAGCAGTAATGTTTTCATCATTTTATCCTTATAGCTTGCCGGTCAGTTGAGCGTATTTTACCAGCAATTCGTCTTGGGTTTCCTGATGTTCGGGATCCTTGTCGATACAGTCTATAGGGCAAACAGAAACACAGGTTGGGTTGTCGTAGTGGCCAACACATTCGGTGCAGCGCGCCGGATCTATCTCATAGATCTCTTCCCCCATAGTAATGGCTTGGTTGGGGCACTCGGGCTCACACATGTCGCAGTTAATGCAGCTGTCATCAATGATTAAGGCCATTGCCTTGTATTACCTCGGAATTACTTATCCTGCCGAGCAGGTTTTCGGTCAACGCTTGGCGCACAAAACAGTAGCAGGTGCAGCCCAAACTAAGTCATAGCACAGATTTTATCACAGGGGGAGCACCTCTGTCGGCAGCACTATTATTGATAACCAGCACGCATGACTACAACGGGATTGTTATAGAGCACTATGACTTGCGTAAAACGAAAGACTGCCTGAAGGCAGCCTTTCGAGTAAGGTTGGGAATATACTCAGGAAGACAGGACTCACTTGGTTGCGGCGTGGGGATTGCGGGTGTCCATCCCCTCCGGCAAGTTACGCAGCAAGATGGCTGAGTCCAGTTCCAAATCGGCCGGTACCGGCATGTAGACGGTATGGCCCGAACCTAAACCTGCCTCAATGGCTTCACCCTTACGGTTTTGCAAGCTTTCCAATATCAGGTTGATGTTGCCCTGCGGCGTCATCATCTCCAGGCTGTCACCCAGCAAAAACTTGTTCTTCACTTCGATTTCGGCCAGGCCTTCGGCGTTACGCTTACCGGTAAACTCACCGACAAACTGCTGGTTGTCACTGATAGAGTGGCCGTATTCATAGTTCTGGTACTCATCGTGAACGTGACGCCGCAGGAAGCCCTCGGTGTAGCCTCTGTGGGCCAAGCCTTCCAAGCGATTCATTAAGCTGCGGTCGAAGTCTTTTCCGGCTGCGGCATCGTCTATGGCCTGACGGTAAAGCTGCGCCGTGCGGGCCACGTAGTAGAAGGACTTGGTGCGGCCTTCAATCTTCAATGAATCCACGCCGATACGGCTCAGGCGCTCCACATGCTGAATGGCGCGCAGATCTTTGGAGTTCATTATGTAGGTGCCGTGCTCGTCTTCGAAGGCCGGCATATATTCGCCGGGACGGTTGGCTTCCTGCAGCAGGAAAATCTGATCGCTGCTAGGGCCCTGGCCCAAAGTCGGCTGCTCTATCTGCACCGGGTTGACTGCGACTATGTCGCCGGTTTCATTTTCCTTGGCCTCGTGGGCATCATACTTCCAGCGGCAAGCATTGGTGCAGGTGCCTTGGTTGGGATCGCGCTTATTGATATAGCCGGACAACAGGCAACGGCCGGAATAGGCCATACACAGTGCGCCGTGAACAAACACTTCCAGCTCTATGTCCGGGCAACGCTGACGGATCTCTTCAATTTCATCCAGTGATAGCTCGCGGGAGAGGATCACGCGCTTGATCCCTTGAGACTGCCAGAATTTAACCGAGGCCCAGTTGATGGCGTTGGCCTGTACTGAAAGGTGTACAACCTGTTCGGGAAAGGCTTCACGAACCATCATGATGAGACCGGGATCTGACATGATGAGGGCATCCGGCTGCATAGCAACCACTGGCTCCATATCCTTGATATAGGTCTTGAGTTTGGCATTGTGGGGAGCGATATTGCTGACCACATAGAGCTTTTTACCCAGAGCATGGGCTTCCTGAATGCCTGTAGCCAGATTTTCCATCTTAAAGTCGTTGTTACGTACCCTTAAGCTGTATCTGGGTTGGCCCGCATATACGGCGTCTGCACCATAGGCAAAGGCATAACGCATATTTTTCAGGGTCCCGGCGGGAGACAGAAGCTCTGGTTTAAACATAATTTACTCTCAATTAACGGCAGTCCGGCGGTTGCGCGACTTGGCAGCAGGGGCGGCATTTTACTTAATAAAAGTGGGGCTATGCAAACATCGCAAGATAAGTGTTTTAGTAAAGGATGTTGATTATAGCATTTCGGAGCAGCAGTTCATCTCGCCGGGGAATATCTGCTAAGGGGTATTTTATTCTATAAATCAATATTCCCCCCACAGCGTCGTCGGCTTGGTGATACTCTCCGCCACGGTTTGGCACAAATCCTAGAGATAACTTATTACCTAAATAAATTAGTATTAATCTGTGACCTACTGTCGATTTCAGGTGTTGGCTTTAAACGAATTGATATCATTTGACGCTTTTTTACGCTCGCGGCCACCTGGGTTACTGATATACTGAGTCACAGTATTTGAACAGTTTTTTTACATTGGAGAGTGCATGTCTACCGAACATCAACTCTTGGTTGGTTTGTTGCGGAAACTCAAGAACGATACCCTGGTGCTGCCAACCTTGCCGGAAGTAGCCATGCGGGTGCAGGAAGTCGTCAGTCGTCCCGATTCAAGCTTGAGGGAAGTTGCCGATATCATAGGTCAGGATGCCGCCATATCGGCGCGTATGATCAAGGTAGCCAACAGTGCTTTCTACAGCCGGGGGATCCCGGCGGAAAACATCAACAGCGCGGTGACCCGTATAGGTTTGGCGCAGATAAAATCTATCGCTACCTCTATCGCCATGGAGCAGTTGTTTATCTCCACCAACGAGATGGTGTGGGAGGTCATGGACGAAGTGTGGCGCACTTCAATAGATGTTACTGCTGCGGCCGGAGCCATGTTACTTATCTATAACAAGACCCATCCGGGTAGCGGCCTGAATTATGATACTTTGACCCTGGCCGGGTTGGTGCACAATATCGGTGCCTTGCCGGTACTGACCGAGGCCGAGGCTCACCCAGAGCTTTTTGGCAGTATAGATCAGCTAAGAGCTTTGGTGCGCAAGATGCAAGGGCCGATAGGGAGAGCGGTACTCAAGAGCTGGGACTTTGCCCCGGATGTGATGGAAGTGGTCGAACGTTGGGCTGATCTGCCCTATCTGCCGGATCATGTGACTTACCTGGATTTTATTCGCTCGGCGGCTTTTTATACCGGTGAGTTACGAGCCGGCGCCGAGCTTGAACAGCGTTTGGAAGTCTTTGTCGACAGAGGCTTACCCGTCAGTGCCGAACTACTTGGCTGTGATGAGTTTTTGGACAAATATCACTCAATCAAGCAAAGCTATGAGTAAAAGTTAAAATAATTCATTTCGATCATTAACGGGAGAATACCGCTTTGATGATAGGCCCATGGTTGCTTTCTATCGCGTTAATTACTGTGTTTATTCTCCTTTTGTGGCGCCGCCAGCGTCAAAAAGAGCGGCGTTTTATCAAACAGCTCGGCAAACAACTCGACAATCAGATAAAAGCCCGCGCGCCACTCGATCTCCCTTGGGTGCCGGTCGCTTTTTATGATTTGGTTAATAGCCTGGAAAAGTTGCTGCAGGCGCTTCCGCCACCTGTGGGGAAAGATAAACTCACAGGCCTTGCCAATCGGCTAGGGCTCAAGCGCAGCGTGACCGCTTTGATGCCGCTGCAGCAGGGGACTATGGTGCTGCTGGACATCTACCGTTTCCGTTACGTCAACGACCTGTTTGGCTTTGCCTTTGGCGATCAACTGCTCAAGCAGATGGCAGATCGCCTGCTGGGGTTGCAACATGCGCCCAGGTTATTGGCGCGAATGAATGAAGATGAGTTTTTGCTGTACTTTGAGCAACAACAGACAGAGGAGGATCTTCATCGGTTGCGGGGACGGTTACAGGTTCCTTTTGATATTAAAGGTACGCCTTTGAGCCTCCGCATCCAGATGGGCTATCTGGATTTGCATGCGCATCATACCGATCTCAGCTTGATGTTGCGCCGCCTGGATCTGGCGCTGAAAAAAGCCCGTAATAGCCGTGATCTGCTGGCCGGTTATCAGACGGGTGAAGACAGCATTCAAATGCGTGAGTTGGAGATCATCAATAGTCTACCCAAAGCGTTGAAAACCGGTCAGTTGTATCTGGTTTATCAGGCCAAAGAAGAAGTGAGCAGCGGCCTTTGCCGCCAGGTCGAAGCGCTTATTCGCTGGGAACATCCTAAATTCGGCGCCATTTCTCCAGCCGAGTTTATTCCGTTGGCCGAGTATTCCGGCATGATAGGCCTGGTGAGTCATTGGGCGCTTGAGCAAGTGATGTTACAGCAGCGTAAGTGGCGCAGTGGCGGCTTTAAAGTACGAATTGCACTTAACCTATCGGCGCAGGATCTCAACAACGGCTGTATGTTGCAGGAGATTGAACGCCAATTGCAAGAATACCAGTTGCCGGGTGATGTGCTGGCGCTTGAGATCACCGAGAGCAGCTTGATGGCCGACCTTGAGCAGGCGATTAAAATTTTACAACGTTTGCGGCAACTGGATATTCGTCTGGCGATAGATGATTTTGGTACCGGGCACTCGTCATTGGCCTATTTGAAGAATCTGCCGGTAGATGAAGTTAAGATCGATAAGGCGTTCAATGAAGAGCTGCTCAGTAACAGTAATGCCAAGCATATAATGCGCGCCAGTATCCAGATGGCCAAGTCATTGGGTTTTGAGGTTACAGTTGAGGGGGTTGAGTCGATGGCGCTGAAACAGGTGCTAATTTCTATGGGGGCCGACCAACTACAGGGAGATATTATCGCCAAACCCAAAACGGCGCCGGAATTGGAATACTGGTACGCTAAACACAGCATTCATGCCAAGAGCGCAGGCTGAGTTCAAAGGAATTAAATCTGTTGTAGTTGAGCGCCCAATTGTTCAAGCAGCGTTGCCGGCATGGGGCAAAGTTGGCGCTGACGATTCATGCACACCATTTCCACTCGGCCGTTGACTGCTGCTCTGACAGCGTTTTCACGCCAGATCTCTTGCTCCCACACGGTGCGATATTTGCTTTCGAAGGCAAAACGGGTGCGGATATCCAGGATATCGGCAAACTCGACTCCCTCCTGACAAATAAGCTCGGAGCGATAAACGGCAAAGCCCACTCCCTCAGATTGCCACAGGCGTTTTAATTCGTTGGCACCTATGACTTGCTCACGGGCGCGTTCGAAATATTTCAGAAAATTGGGGTGATACACCACGCCGGAAAAGTCCGTATCTTCATAGTAGATCTGCAATTGAAAATGAAACCAAGGGCTGAAGCTGAGCTGCATGCAAATACCTGTAATTGAGTCGCGCCCGGCAGTTTAACACTGTGATAGGCAAAGATGAGCACTCAGAAGCGACCATTGTTGATTATTTGCTGATATTGACCGCTTTGTTTCATCTGTCGCAACCCTTTATCCAATGCCTTGGCCAACGCAGGTGAATCGGCATCCTGTAGTGAGAATGCCAGGAATATTCGGCTCTGATGGTTGGGAAATGCCGGCAGAATCTCCTCTTTCACCCCCATACGTTTGATAACGCCTTCGGCTACCTTGTCGAACATAATGGCGGCATCGATACGATTGAGCAGCAAGAGATTGAGCAGTTGCTCCTGACTGGCAACCTGTACCAGTTGCAACTGTTTGCTCAGCTCGGAAAACTCATCGCCATATTCATAACCCTTGATAACCCCAACGACACTCCCCCTCGGAAGTTGCCATTTGTTTTTGGCACTCAGTGGCCGGTTTTTGTTGTAGTAGAAGGAGGCGTTGGCAATAAACAATGGCTCTTCACCGAACAAAAAAGCCGCCTCAGTACTGCGCTCACGAGTCACATTGAACACTCCTTGAACCTGTCCCTTTCGGGCCATCATCAAGGCTCTGGAGTAGGGCACCACCAAGCTTTCCACTTGGATATGTTCAATAGAAAAAGCCGCGGCTATCAGTTGGTGAGATAAGCCTTGCCCGGTTCTGTCGGCGAAAGGGGGCCAACTGTCTTCGGCGGCGAGTAAGACTTTATTCTGAGGGGTTGCCCTGGTTGACTCGGTAGGTAATATGCAAAGAAAACAAATTAATACAGTTATTATTCCAGATCTCATTCTCGTCCTTGGGTTGAGCGGCCCGGTTATAAAGACTAAAAATAGTACCTGAGTCTTAGTCTTTTCGATAGTCTCAGCGAGACAAGTTTTTGAGTTGTGAGCTTGGCGACATTTACGTTATACGGGTTTGCATTACAATAATTATTAGATTAATCTCATTAAAAATTTTCTAATGGATGAGGTAGTACCATGCCAGAAAAGATCATTGAACTCGAAACCAAAATGGGCAAAGGCTGGAAAGTGACGGCGCAGGTGCGTGAGCATACCTTGGTCATTGACCAAGCTTCCGCCGGTAACGAAGGAGCCAATCCGCTGGAGACTTTCCTGTTTTCTCTGGGGGGCTGTATTTCTGCTATTGCCAGAATGGTAGCCAGAGAGCAGAAAATTGATCTCCGGGGAATGAATATCAAGGTGCGTGGCGAGATGAATTCCGACGGGTTGCTTGGGAAACCCAGTGAGGATCCTGTTGGGTTTCGCCGTATTACCCTGGATGCCGATATTGATGCCGACTTGACGGCAGAACAAAAGCAGCAGTTTCTCGATACTGTCTGCCATCGTTGTCCCGTGCATGACAACCTGTTGAGCGCTTCCAGAGTAGAGCATCAAAGCGTCTGAGGCCTGAAGCTTCAATTGCTCTTGGCTTGAGCACAGCCAATCCTGACCAAGCCCGGGCTAAATAAAATAAAGCGCTGAACCAGGCCTGCTGCGTGAATACTGACAGGCTGACAGATAACCACTGACTCAGACGGCAAAATGCCGTTGCGCCTCCTACACTTGCAAGGGAAGATGCAAGTTCAGGGAGAACAGAGCAAAGGAGGCGAAAATGAGTTATATCGATGTGATGGTCGCTCCGGTTCCAACGGCCAAGAAGCAGCAGTATCTTGAGCATGCACGCAAGGCGGCGGGGCTGTTCAAGTCTCAGGGCGCTTTGGAGCTGGTAGAATGCTGGGGGGATGATGTCCCGGAAGGTAAGCTTACTTCCATGCCTATGGCGGTAAAGCGCCAGGATGACGAGACTGTGGTGGTTTCCTGGATCGTTTGGCCGGACAAGGCTACGCGCGATAGAGGCATGCAGTTCATCATGACAGATCCTTCCGTTCCCGAGACTCTCGGTGATATGCCGTTCGATGGCAAGAGAATGATCTGGGGCGGCTTTGAGATGCTACTCAAGGATTAGTTTTTCTTTGACGCCTCAATAAAACAAGGGATGCCGTTTGGCATCCCTTGTTTTATTGAGGCTCCTTATTGACCCAGACAGAATCAATCTGAACCTGAGCCTATGTTTATCTGCGCCTGCTGCCGGGCGATAGCGGCATTGAGCCTGTCTTTGACATGGCCGGGCGACTTGGTGTTATAGGACAAGAGTCGATACATGGCCGGGATCACCAACAGGGTGACAAAGGTCGCAAACGCCATACCGAAGAACACCACAGTACCCACGGCAATACGGCTCTCAGAGCCGGCACCGGTGGAGAAGATAAGGGGAATCGCGCCGACAATCGCGGTGAAGGAGGTCATCAGGATCGGCCGCAAACGCCGCGCCGAGGCATCGATAACCGCCTGTTCGAAGGCCAGCCCCTTGTCTCGCAGTTGGTTGGCAAATTCGACTATCAGAATACCGTTCTTGGTTACCATGCCTATCAACATGATCATCCCTATCTGGCTATAGAGGTTGAGTCCTTGTTGTGTCAGCCACAGACCAAGGAAGCCGCCGAATACCCCCATGGGGACGGTCAACATCACCACCAGTGGGTTGATAAAGCTTTCGAACTGAGCCGCCAGTACCAGATAAACCACCAAGAGGGCCAAACCGAATACCAGCAGCATGCTGCTCTGGTTTTCCTTGAAGTCTTTCGACTCACCTGTGTAGCTGATACTGATATCACCGGGCAGGGATTCAATCGCCTTGGCGTCGAGGAAATCCAGTGCTTCCCCCAGAGTGGCGCCATCCATGAGGTTAGCCTTGATGGTGATGGATTTTTGTTTATTGGTATGGCTCAGTCGCTGCGGCGAGGCGACTTCTTCGATATGCGCCAGGCTGTCGAGGGTAACCAGCTCGCCCTTGCTGGTACGCATATAGATCTGACTGAGGTCGCTCATGTTGCTGAACTGTTTTTCATCTCCGCGCACGTAGACATCATACTCTTCACCTCTGTCCACATAGGTGGTTTGTTTGCGGCCGCCGAGCATCACCTCCAGGGTTTCCGAAACATCGGCAACACTGACACCAAGCTCTGCCGCCCTTTGTCTGTCAACCGTGACCAGAAGCTCAGGGGTGGTTTCGGCATAATCGAGATCGGCGCCGCGCATCAGGC
Source organism: Shewanella sp. BJSY2023SW001 (assembly GCF_047314685.1). Taxonomy (NCBI): domain Bacteria; kingdom Pseudomonadati; phylum Pseudomonadota; class Gammaproteobacteria; order Alteromonadales; family Shewanellaceae; genus Shewanella; species Shewanella sp. BJSY2023SW001. The sequence goes on along the minus strand of NZ_JBKORF010000007.1, from coordinate 8,213 downwards.
CGCTGCTGTTGGCCTCCTGTTGCAGCAGTTGTGCCCATTTGAACAGCTCTTTATAGTCGGATCCGCCGATCACAAACTGCACCGGCTCACTGGAGCGGCCACGGAAGCCGGGTAACATGGGACGCACCATCACATCGGGAATATCTTTCAATACCTGGGCTATCATCACCAGCGCCTGCTCGGCGTTGATATCCCTGTCTTTCCAATCCTCGAGCTGCATGATCACAAAACCTGTCTGATCACCGGCGCGGCCACCAAAGGCCGGCGCCTGCACACTGAAGGACTTGAGCACGCCCTGGCCCAGCAGCGGCATCAGCCTGTCCTGTACTATATCCATGTTGGCTGTCATGCGGTTATAGCTGGTGCCTTCGGCGCCCTTGATAAAGGCGAAGATCACCCCGCGGTCTTCCTGTGGTGCCAACTGAGCTGGAATATGGTTTACCAGCAAGGCACTGCCGCCGATACAGGCGAGGATCACCAAGGGCGCCGCAACCTTGTGACGTATGGCAATGGCCACCATGGCGCGATACTTAAGCTCGAGCGCCGCAAAGAAGCGATTCAAGGCGCGGTTGAAGGCGTTGGGTTTGACATTGGCCTTGAGCAACTGGCTGCTGAGTACAGGTGTCAGCGTCAGCGCGACCAGGGATGAGAACAGTACTGATACCGCCAGTAGCACGGAAAACTCGGTGAACAGTAAGCCGACCATGCCTTCCATAAAGGAGATGGGCAGAAATACCATCACCAATACCGCCGTGGTGGCAATAACGGCAAAACCCACTTCGCGGGTGCCCTTGTAGGCGGCCAGCAGCGGATCTTCCCCGCGCTCTATGTGGTGAGAGATATTTTCTACCACCACAATGGCGTCATCCACCACCAGGCCTATGGCCAGGATCAGTGCCATCAGGGTCAGCAGGTTGATGGAAAAGCCCATGAAGTAGGCGGCCATAAAGGCCGAGATCAGCGATACCGGCACAGTCACTGCCGGAATTAGCGTTGCCCGCAGTTGGCCGATAAAAATATACAGCACCAGCAGTACCAGCGCCGCCGTAATATAGAGGGTGTAATACACCTCGTCTATGGCCTGATCGATAAACACGGTCGAGTCGTAGTCCACATACAGCTCGGTACCGGCCGGCAGAAACTTTTGCAGTGCGTCCACCTGCTTGTAAACATCTTTGGCGACATCCAGCGGGTTGGCATCCGATTGCGGCACTATCCCCAGGCTGAGGTTGACTATGCCGTTGCTCTTGAAGGTGGAGTTCTCATTTTCGGCGCCGACAAACACTTCGGCCACATCCTTGAGATAAACCGGCGAGCCGTTTGCGCTGCTGACCTGCAGATAGTCGAACTGTTCAGGACTTAGATAGAGGCGGGCGGTGCGCACCGTCATCACAGTGGTGTCGTTACGCAGCTCGCCGCCGGGGGATTCCATATTCTCCGCCTTGAGGGCTGCAAGGATATCCTGCACAGTGACATTGCGACCGGCCATCTGCTCAGGCTTGAGGCGCACATACATCACCTTGTAGAGGCCACCTGAGATATCCACCGAGCTGACCCCCGTGATCAGGTTGAACTTATCTTCCAGTACCCGGCGGGAATAGTCGGTGAGCTGGGTACGATCCATCTCGCTGGAGCTCAAGTTGACATAGATGGAGGGCTCGCCCGAGCCGTTGTCTTTGGAGACTATCGGGTCGTTGGCCTCTTCCGGCAGCCGGCGCTGCGCCCTGGCCACCGCATCACGGACATCGCTCACCCCTTCGGTGAGGTTCCAGCCCAATTTGAAGGTCACTGTGATCCGCGACATGCCGTTGCGGCTCACCGAGGTGATTTCATCGATACCGCTGATGCCTGTCAGCTCATCCTCAAGGTTTTTGGTGACCTGACTCTCCATGATAGAGGCGCTGGCCCCTTCATAGGTGGTCATCACAGTGACGACCGGGCTCTCCACATCCGGCATTTCCCGCACCGACAGCTTGCTGAAAGACACCAGACCAAAGACACACAAAAGCAGGCTCAGCACTATGGCACTGATCGGCCGTTTGACCGAGACATCGGATAACAACATCAGTGAAGCTCCCCGGTCTGCTGTACTGCTTCGGCGGTCAAGGGCTTGACGCTGGCGCCATCACGAATATTCACCAGCCCCTGCACCACAATGCGATCTCCCAGGCTGACGCCATCTGTGATAAGCACCAGATGTTCGACCCGGGCGCCCAGATGCACTTCGGTTCGGTGGGCTATGTTATTTTCATCTATGCGATAGACATAGCGCTTGGTGCCGGAATACTCCAACGCCTGCACCGGCACTACCGCCTGGTGCAGTGGTGGGAAGGTCAGGGTGGCCGACAGCATCATGCCCGGTCTCAAGCGTTTGTTTGGGTTGTTGAATTCTACCCGCACCCTGACATTGAGGGTATCCGGGTTGACTCTGGGATCTATGGCAATCACCTTGCCCTGAAACAGTTGGCCGTTCCAGGCACTGCTGCTGCCTTGAACCTGCATGCCGACACTCAGTTGCGACAGATAAGACTCGGGTACCTGCAGATCGAGCCGCAACAAGCTCAGATCATCGAGACTCAAGAGTTCGGTTCCCTGGCTCACCAGCTTGCCCTTGCTGAAATCCACCAGGCCCACTGTACCGGAAAAGGGAGCCCGCAGATGGTGGTAGGACAGTTCGGCCCTGGCCGAGGCCAGTCTGGCTTCGGCGATACTGACGCTGGCGCGTTGGGCATCAATTTCTGTCTGGGTAATGGCGTTACGGCCGATCAGTTTTTCATATTCGCCCAACTTACGCCGCTCATCGGCCAGATAAGATTCGGCTTCCATCACCGCCGCTTTGGCCTTGGATTCTTCCAAAACCAGCAAGAGCTCACCCGCCTTCACCTCTTGATTGGAGCGCACCGCGATAGCGTCTATCTTGCCGGCGACTTGAGGCGCTATGGTGACAGAGCGTTCAGCTTCCAGCTTGCCGATCAGAGTCAGGGATTGCGCCAGGGATTGCTCTGTGACTGTGGCGGTAATTACGGGAACGGCGGCTTTGCCCATCCCCATGCCTGAGCCGGGCTTTTTGACGGTATTTTCTGCCGTTGGAGTTAATAGGAGATAGGTGGCCACACAAAGGCCAAGGACCAGGAGTCCGATATAAGGTTTTTTCATTGTGTCCCATCTGATGCCGTTAGAGATCCGCTAGGATCTGATTGCCGCCTATTTTACGGGAGCCTCGAGCATAAAACTGGTAAATCAATGTAAAAAAGCGCAAATTCCGGTGCGAAAATGTGACTGAAAAACTTATCTTGGAAATGTTTGTCATCAGTCGAACTAAGCAAGGTGCGAACAAGTCCCATGTGTGCTCTGCGTCGACTTACAGGCATGGATGTAAGGCGTGGTTCGCAGCAAATGGTCTAGTCCTTTGCAAGAAGCATTCCCTAAGTAAGTACATAAAGTGACCTTAATAGATGAGTCAGATATTTGGCTAAGGTCAATATTGTTTGTTTTTTATGAGGTTTGGTCGACACATTTTGATAATAATGTGAATAAATCTATTTATTTGTTGTTTGCTTGTTTTTTGTCGTGGTAAATAGAAGGCTAAAGAGATAAAAGCCTTATTTTACAGTCTAGTGTGTTGTTTGTCTCTCATCGAAAAGTGGAATAAACACAGGGTGAAATACAAGCTGGTTACCATGAACAAGCAAATATTTATCAGTCCTTATTGGCGTTTTGACGGCAAACAATTCTTAACCTTACTGCTTTCCTGTATTGGCAGTTTTATATTGGTCAGCCCGTTATTGGCCGATGACACAGAGCTCTATGTTTACGAGTCTTCATCGCGTACAGGTGCTCGACCGCAAATGCTGATTATTTTCGATAACTCCGTCAGTATGGGTAATTATGTATACGATGTGGATGAGAGTTATTTCCCCGGCGCAGGTGGTGGCGCCCTTGAGCCCAAGAAAGAGTTTATTTATTTCACCAAAGGAGCACCGGATTCAGATAATATGCCGGTTCCGGGTAAGCAGGATAAAACCTGGCGTTTTCTGCGCAGCAATAACGGCTGTCAAACCTCCTGGGAGTATCTGAATAAATATGGAATTTATACCGGGTTTGTTCGTGAGTACAGTTTCTCCGGGCAAAATGGCACCTGGAAAGAGTTGCCGGAAAATAATGGCGCCAATATCACTCTGGTAGATTGTTTGGAGGATATTCAGGATGAGCGTTATGGCAATGCGGCTGGGATACCCGATGGTTTGCCGCTGGATAGCGTCGGTAACCGCAATCAGGTGATCAGCTACACCCAGGTCAGCAATCGTTCGACCGAAGCGCAGAAGAAGGCGGCCAAGGACGCTGCAGGGCGTACAGGTTTTGGCACTGGCCGCGTGGTAACCCTCTATACAGAAGATTATTTGCGCTGGCATCACAGTGATAAGAAAAAGGTCACCAAGACACGTTTGCAACTGGCTCAGGAAGCGATTCAGAACGTGATTGTGACAACTCCCGGGGTAGATTTGGGGCTGGCCATTTTCAACTTAAACCATGATAGGGAAGGCATGCGCGATGGTGGGCGGATTATCTCCGGGATTAAACCGCAGAGTGCCGACAGTAAAATAGCGCTTATTAAAAGCGTCAATGATATTACCTTCGCCCAGAATACACCCTTGTGTGAAACTCTCTATGAAGCCTATCGATACTTTAGTGGCCAAGGGGTGTATTTCGGTGATGATGATAGTGATTACACTTATTACCGGCGTGATGAATGGGGAAGGCTCAGAGTCGTAGGTTATTATGATTCCGCCAATACCCCGCAGCAGGATATGAGCATTATCAAGAACGGCATTTATGAGTCGCCGTTCAAAAAGTGTCAGAACCAAGCCTATATAGTCTATATCACAGACGGTGAGCCGACGTTGGACAAGGCCGCCGACGGCTTGGTGCAGAGTATGACCGGGGGCAAGGATGCTTATGTGAGCAGTAATCGTCGCCGAAGTTATCTCAGTGCCCTGAGCAGTTGGATGGCCCGTAATGACGTTAACCCCAATATGGCCGGCAAACAGACGGTCAATACTTTTACCATAGGCTTCAGTGAGGGGGCGGCCAGGGCGGAAGCCTTATTGAGAAAGACTGCTGAAAAAGGCGGCGGCCGTTACTTCGATGCCCAGAATGCCAGCAAGCTGCAGTCGGCAATTCAGTTGGTGGTCAATCAAATTCTGGAGAAGAATGCCAGTTTCACCTCGCCCTCAGTGGCCAGCAACAACTTCAACAAGGTACAGACCTTTGACTCTGTGTATTACTCCATGTTCCTGCCCAACAAGGGCCCCCGTTGGCGTGGCAATCTCAAGAAATTCAGGGTGACAGGCACAGGGGATGTGGTAGACAAAAACGGCAATCCGGCCATTGCCGACAATGGCAATATCAATACTTCGGCCTGCTCTTTCTGGAGTTCTCAGGCCGTTTGCAACGCCGGTGGTGATGGCGACGATGTCACCAAAGGTGGGGTGGCCGAGGCCCTCTATAACCAAAAGCAGCGCACTTTCTACGGCAATTTTGCTGCCAAAGGTGGTTTGTCGCCCCTGACCAAGGTCGCGGCCAGCAGTTACGCCGGCGGCGAGGCCAAGCTGGCGCAGCATATGGGAGTAGATAAAAGCCAACTGCAGGATCTGTTCGACTGGGTTATCGGCAAGGATATTGACGATGACAACCAGAATAACAGCCACAGCGATAAGCGCCGTGACCTTCTTGGCGACCCCTTGCATTCCAAACCTTTGGCGATAGATTTCGGTTCGTCCGCAAAGAACCCGGATATCCGTATTCTGCTGGGCAGTAACCACGGCATGCTGCATATGTTTCAGGACAAAGGGGACTCGGTCAATGAGAGCTGGGCCTTTATGCCCTGGGAGTTTTTACCCAATCTGGCAACGCTCAGGGCCAACGTACCTTCCGGCGTGCATTCGGTTTATGGTTTTGATGGCTCACCCGCAGCTTATATCAAGCGCAGCGGCAACAAGATGGAGAAGGCCTGGGTATTTATGGGGCTGCGGCGTGGCGGCCGTGGTTACTACGCCATGGATGTGACCAATCCGGATAAGCCTAGTCTGATGTGGCATATCAGCGCAGACTCGGCCGGCATGAGTGAGTTGGGGCAAAGCTGGGCCAAGCCTGTGGTGACCACCATTCCAGGTCAGGGTGACAAGCCGGTACTCATCTTTGGAGCAGGGTACTCTCCGGCCAAGGATACTCTTGAGGTCGGTGGCGCCGATAGCCAGGGCCGCGGGGTGTTCATTCTGGATGCCGAAACCGGCAAGTTACTCCACAGATTTGGCCCCGGCGGTGATACGCCAATGCCGGGGCTGAGGGACAGCATTCCCAATTCGGTCGCGATTCTTGACAGCAATGGTGATGGCGTTACTGACCGTATCTATGCCACAGATACCGGGGCCAATGTTTGGCGACTGGATATGGCTGGTGCCGACAGCAAACAATGGAGTGCCTTCAAGTTTGCTTCTCTTGGCGGCAGCACAGAAAATACCGACAGGCGCTTCTTTGCTGCCCCTGTGGTGGCGCAAACCATGTTTGGCAATCTGAGCGAGAACCGTGTCACGGTCAATGGCCAGTCAAAGATGGTGATTTCGGCGCAGCAAGTCCCTTACGATGCCGTGGTGGTCGGCTCCGGACTCAGGCCATCTCCATCGAACACCAGTCGCTCGGATATCTTCTTTGTTCTGCAGGACAGAAATACCCTCAGTCAGAGTTTCAAGGGCAAGGCAGTGCCTCAGGCACTGACGTTGGCGGATCTTTACGATGTGACGGCCAAGGCACCGGCTTCAGAGAAAGAGCACATCGCTTTTGGCCGTAAGCGTGGTTGGTATTACGACTTTACCCGCAATGGTGAAAAAAGCCTTGCCGATGCCAGTATCATCAAAGGGCGGGTTTTCTTTACCTCCTATGTGCCTGGCTCGCAGACTTCCAGCAACCAGTGTTTGGTTGCCGGGCAGGGCTACCTCTATGGCTTTGATCTGCACAAGGGCACCCGCAGTTTCACAAAAACCTATCTGGAGATGGGGGAGAGTGTTCCGGATACACCGCAGTTGGTTGTGCCGCCCAATATCAGCAGTGATGGTACTGTGGCCGATAGCTATATGTATTTGATAGGCATTGGCAATGCCGGCGAAAAGATGGAGAAGGTGATGCCGGATCCCGGCTGCCCACCCGGCGATCACAAGTGTGTCGGCGGCGGCCCGGCCACTAACAAAATCTATTACTATCAGGCCAATTGAGGAGCGGATGATGAATAAGCTGATATTGCCTTTGGCCATACTCTTGAGCCTGCCTCTGGCTGCTGCACAGCCCAAGGGGCAACGTCAGGACTATAAGTGCCTGGTGGAAACAACAAGAGCGGCGCAGGAGATTATTCGGGTCTCTTGGGATCCGGCCAAGGCCGAGCTCTACCAGCGGCAGATGCCGGGAATGAAGCTGGAGCGGATAGGTAACCGCGGCAAACGCCATTATGTGCGTGAAGTGTTTGAGTGTGTGCCCAGAGAGCAGGCGTTTCGCTCGGACAGTGGCAGGCAGTTGGACGATTCTGAAGCCGGCCTGGGTTAAAGGAAGTAAAGAATCCACCTTCTGAAGAAGGTGGCTTTGTATATGCCCCCTCAAAGGGGGCGTTGTTTACTCCAGCGTTAACTGAGTTTGCTCCTGCTTTTCTTCTTTCTCTTGATGCCGGACATAACGCCTTATTATCTCTTCATTTATTCCAACCGTATCGACAAAGTATCCTCGCTGCCAAAAATGGTTACCCCACATTTTGTTCTTCCTCAAGTATGGATATTTACTAAATAGTTTTAGTGCTATTTTGCCTTTGAGCGCTCCCATCAGTCTTGATATCGATAACTTTGGCGGAACTTTTATAACTAAATGAACATGGTCTACCTGAACATTTAACTCTACTACTTTGCACCCAAGTTACTCACTGTAAACGTGAATACAGCGGTAAACCTCCTTACCTACTTTGTTTTTGAGAATCCTAAAACGGTACTTTGGAGTCCAAACTATATGATATTGACATCGCCAATACACATGCGATGCTTGCTCGTATCTACTCATGCTTTTTGTCCTTTGACTTCGCTAAAAATCAAAAGAGCAATTAGCATGGGTAGCCTTTACAGGCCAAGCCTAAATTGATGATAACCACCTACTGAAGTAGGTGGTTTAGGGGCTGAAAA